>JBGPEQ010000489.1:0-3659 GCA_041482855.1 Dongiaceae bacterium
CGTTCAGCAGCAGCTGGGCCATGGGCTTGCCCACGATGTTGGAGCGGCCAACGACGACCGCCCGCTTGCCCGTGAGATCACCGAGGCGGTCCTTCAGCAGCAGGAGGCAGCCGAGCGGCGTGCACGGCACCAGGCCTTGGCCGCCGGTGGCGAGACGGCCGACATTGACAACATGGAAGCCGTCGACGTCCTTGTCGGGATCGATGGCGTTGAGCACGGCCTGCGGATCGATCTGCTTGGGCAGCGGCAGCTGCACGAGGATGCCGTTGACGGCCGGGTCCTTGTTGAGACGGTCGACGAGGGCGAGCAGTTCGGCCTGGCCGGTGGTGTCCGGCAGCTTGTGCTCGAAGGAGTTCATGCCGGACTCCTTCGTCTGCTCGCCCTTGTTCTTCACATAGACCTTGCTGGCGGAATTCTCTCCTACGAGCACCACGGCCAAGCCCGGCGTGAAGCCGTGTTTGGCCTGCAGCGTCCGCACCTGCTCGGCGATGTGGCGGCGCAGGTCTGCCGCAAAGGCTTTGCCGTCGATGATCTTGCCGTCGCTGCCCGCCGCCGCGTCGTTCATGCCGATATCCTCAGCTCCTCGAGCCAGGGTTCGAGCGCCTGCATAAGGCGGGCCGGGTCGCCCTGCAAATGGATTATCTTGCGCCGATCGGCGGCGCCCACGACGACCGTAAAGGCCGATTTCGGCAGGCCCCAGGCCTTGGCCAACAGCGCGATCACGGCCGCGTTGGCCTTGCCGTCCTCCGGTGGCGCCGTCACCGCCACCTTGAGCGCGACGCCGCCATCGGCCTCGGCTACCAACCCATCCGCCCGATTGCGGCGCGCGCGCGGCTGCACTCGGAGGCGGATCCGCACACCGTCCGGTCCTGTCACGAACGGAGAGGAAGCAATCTCTGCGCTGGCCATCAGTACGGCAGGTTGTCCATCAGCAGCCGATGAATGAACCCAACCAAAAGGAGAAGCAGGAGCGGTGAGATATCGATACCGCCAATGGGCGGCACAACACGGCGAATGGGCCGGAGCACGGGCTCGGTAATCTTGTAAAGGAAGCGACCAACCGAGCTTACGAATGGATGGCGCGTGTTCACGATGTTGAAGGCAATGAGCCAGCTGAGTATGACCTGGGCAAACAGCAGGACGATGAACGCCCACAGGACGTTATCGATAAGCCAGCGAATCGCGCCCATGGTCTGTCTGAATTCCCGATGAAACCCGGAGCTTAGTCACCCTAACCGGCCTGCCTGACCCTCCGCAAGCTTGACATCCCGGCGGGCCGCTGCCCATAGTTCGCCCCCGAACCCGTGGGGCTGTAGCTCAGATGGGAGAGCGCCTCGTTCGCAATGAGGAGGTCAGGGGTTCGATTCCCCTCAGCTCCACCAATTTCCCTCCGCCGATGTGAACGACCCGACCACCCGGTCGGGCGTTTTGTTCCGGCCTATCGCAGCACGAACGGATCGGTCATCGGCTGCGAAGACAAGTTTATCCAGACCGATTTCGTGCGGGTGTAGTCCAGCGCCGCTTCGAGGCCGCCTTCGCGGCCATAGCCGCTCCGGCCGTAACCGCCGAACGGGACCATGGGCGAGACGGCGCGGTAGGTGTTGATCCAGACGATGCCGGAGTGCAGGCGCTTCATCACCCGCAGGGCCTTGGCGCCATCGTTGGTGAAGACGCCGGCCGCGAGGCCGTAGTTGGTGTCGTTGGCGAGGCGAACGGCCTCGTCCTCATCCTTGAACCGCAGCACCGACAGGACGGGGCCGAACAACTCCTGCTCGACCGCCGGCAACTGGGCCGACGGACACTCGATGACGGTCGGGCCGTAGTACCAGCCGCGGTTCAAATGCGCGGGTCGCTCGCCGCCGTGGACGAGGCGGCCGCCGGCGGCCACGGTCCTGGCCACCACGTCCTGGATGCGGTCGAACTGGCCGCGGGTGCAGAGCGGCCCCATCTCCGTCGCGGCATCGAGCGGATCGCCGATCTTGATGGTCCTGGCGCGCTCGACGATGCGCGCCAGCAGCGGCCCACACAGCCTGTCCTCGACGATCAGGCGCGAGCCGGCGACGCAGCTCTGGCCGCTGGCGCCGAAGATGCCGGCGATGACGCCGTTGGCGGTGTTGTCCGGGTCGGCGTCGGCGAAGGCGGCGATCGGCGACTTGCCGCCCAGCTCGAGCGTGACATGGGCGAAGTTGTCGGCGGTGTTGCGGATGACGTGGCGCGCCGTCTCCGGCCCGCCCGTGAAGGCGCCGCCGGCGACGCGGCCGCGCCTTCTCACCATGCGCTACACCGCGGTGTATGACCGGCCGGAGCAGTGGGAGATCCCAGTCAAGTCGGCGCAGCGGCAGAGCGCGCAGTTCGAGAACCTGTTCAAGGAGCTGGGCCCGGTCAGCAACGGCTTTCCAGCGGAGATCGACCTCACGAGCCTGGTCAACCGCGCCGAGTACGAGCCGCAGATGCTGCGGCAGAACCTGATGTTCGGCACGCCCGATGAAGTTGTCGCGAAGCTCAAGCCCTATGAGGCGCTCGGCATCGACGGCTTCCTCTATTGCGCCAGCTTCGGCCTGCCGATGCAGGAGCAGAAGCGCTCGCTGCGCCTGTTCATCGACGAGGTCATGCCGGCCTTCGCCGAACGGCGCGAGCCCGCCCGCGCTCTTGCCTGAGGCTCCGCATGAGCGCGACTGCGGGTGATGGCACGCACTATCGGCGCTCGGGCTCGGGCACGCCGGTCGTGCTGATCCATGGAGTCGGCGCCGACCTGGAGATGTGGGAGCCGGTGGCGGAGCGTCTGGCGCCGCACCACGATGTCGTGCGCTATGACATGCTCGGCCACGGCGCCAGCGCCAAGCCGCCCGGGCCCTATCGTCTCGACGGCTTCATCGAGCAGCTGCGGCGCCTCGCCGACGGGCTCGATCTCCGGCAGTTCGTGCTGGCCGGGTTCTCGATGGGCGGGCTGGTGGCGCAGGGTTTTGCGCTCGCCGCGCCCGGCCCGCGTCGAGCGGCTGGTGCTGGTGAACACGGTGTTCGATCGGAGCGCGCAGGAGCGCGCGGCCGTGGAAGCGCGGGTGCGCGAGGTCCTGAACGGCAGGCACGAAGCGGGCATCGCGGCGCCGCTCGAAGTGCCGGACCTGCTAGCGGAACTGATCGCCGCGCAATAGCCTCTATTCGCCGAGGGCCTGCTGTTTCTGCAGCGCGGCGAGGACGGCCGCGGTCGCGCGGTCGACATGGGCGGTCGAGGCGGCTTCGGCCTGGTCCGGCCGGCCAGACTTCAGCGCCACGGTCAGGCGCTGCATCTCCGCCAGGCTCTCGGGCGCGCGGCCGTCCTGGGACATCGAGGTGGCGCGCAGGAACGTGACGCGCGCCTGCAGCAGGCCGATCAGGCGGCGGATGACCGCGTTGCCGCAGCCGCCGAGCACCACGTCGTAGTAGGCGGTCGTGGCCTTCAGGATCTCGTGGATATCGGCGGCGGCGAAGGCGCGCTCGAGCGCGGCCATGGCGGCATCGAGGGCGGCCAGCTCGGCGGCGCCGGCGCGCGCGGCGAACAGGCGGGCGGCCAGCCCCTCCAGCACGCGCCGCACCTCGAAGATCTCGCGCGCCTCGGCGCCGGTGACGGTGGCCACCATGGGGCGCTTGTTGGGCAGGTTCTGCACCAGCCCTTCGGATTC
>JBGPEQ010000490.1:0-3658 GCA_041482855.1 Dongiaceae bacterium
CGATCGCGACTTCGACGCCAAGGTGGCGCGTACGGCGCTGCGGCCGATCCCGAGCGGTCAGATCACCGTCCGCCAGGCCGTGATCTTTCTGATCGCGCAGCTGCTCGTCGGACTGCTCATTCTGCTGACGTTCAATCGCTTCACCATCCTGCTGGGCGTGCTGTCGCTGGCGCTCGTCTTCACCTATCCACTGATGAAGCGCATCACCTATTGGCCGCAGGCGTTCCTCGGCCTCACCTTCAATTGGGGCGCGCTCGTGGGCTGGGCGGCGGTGACAGGCGATCTCGGCCTGCCCGCCTTGGCGCTCTACGCCGGCGGCATCGCCTGGACGCTCCACTACGACACCATTTATGCGCATCAGGACAAAGAGGACGACGCTCTCATCGGCGTGAAGTCGACGGCCCTCAAGCTCGGCACCCACACCAAGCCATGGCTGGCCGGCTTCAGCGTCGCGACCATCGCCCTGTTCGAGATCGCCATGGCGCTCGCCCATCTGGGATGGCCGGCCATGCTGGCCGTTGCCGCCGCGGCGCTGCATCTGACGTGGCAGATTCTCGCCGTCGATCTCGACGATCCCACCGACTGCCTCGCCAAGTTCCGCTCGAACCGCTGGATCGGCTGGCTGCTGCTCATCGGCATATTCGCCGGGCAATTGCTGCGGTGAGCGATCCGGCAGCGTTCGTCCGCGCGCAGACGGCACTGGTCGGGCCGCCCCTGGTGCCGGAAATCAGGCTGCATCTGGCGAGCGCGGTGACGCCGCTGTGGCGGGCGACCGAGGCCACGCTCGCGACCCGCGAGGTGCCGCCGCCCTACTGGGCCTTCGCCTGGCCGGGCGGACAGGCGCTGGCGCGCTACATTCTCGACGATCCCGGCGTCATTCGCGATCGGGTCGTGCTGGATTTCGCCGCCGGCAGCGGGTTGGCTGGCATCGCGGCGGCCATGGCCGGCGCGACCGCGACAACGGCAGCGGACATCGATCGCTTCGCCGCTGCCGCCATCGTCCTCAATGCCGCTGCCAACGGCGTCGCCATCGACATCATCGGCGATGATCCGATCGGCCGGCCATCGGTGTGGGACGTGGTGCTGGCGGGCGATGTCTGTTACGAGCAGCCGATGGCCGGACGCGCAACGAGCTGGTTGCGCCGCTTGGCGGCAGCGGGTACCGAAGTGCTGCTCGGCGATCCCGGGCGCAGCTATCGGCCGGCGGACGGGCTCGTGGAACTGGCGCGCTATCGGGTGCCGACCAGCCTCGATCTCGAGACTCGCACGGAGTGCGAAACGGTGGTGTGGCGGCTGCTGCCGGCCTGAACGGAAGCGAAGGAGCGGCGTATGGCCAAGGCAGGAGAAGACATCGGAACCATCGCCGAGATCTGGCGCTATCCCGTGCAGTCCATGCGCGGCGAGGCGCTGGAAGCGGCCGACATCGCCGCGAGCGGCGTGGTCGGCGACCGCCTCTACGGCGTGGTCGATCCGGAGACCAGCATGGTCGTCTCCTCCGCTCAGGGCCGCCGCAAGTGGCGCGACATCGTCACCCTCGCGGCGCGCTACGTGGGCGCACCGGCGAAGGACGGCGCGCAGCCGCCGGTCGAAATCCTGCTGCCCGACGGCTCCCGGCTGAGAAGCGACCAGCGCGATATCGACGAACGGCTGGCCGCCGCGCTCGGCGCGCCCGTCCATCTCGCCGACAAGGCCGCCGAAGAGAAACGCTCCGAATACGGCCACTCGCCGCTCCACCTTCTGACGACCGCAAGCCTGCGGCAATTCGCCGAACATAGTCCGGAAGGGCGGTTCGCCCCGGCGCGCTTTCGCCCGAACATCGTGATCGATACTGGTGGTGCCACCGGATTCCTGGAGCAGGGCTGGATCGAGCGGCGCTTCGCTATCGGCGACGCCGTCGAAATTACGATCACCGAGCATTGCAAGCGCTGCGTGATGACGACCTTGCCGCAAGGCGGCCTGCCGCTGGACCCGGCGATCCTGCACACGGCCACCGCGCACAACAACACGCGCGCCGGCGTGTATGCGTCGGTGGTGCGGCCAGGCGCCATCAAGGTCGACGATCCCGTGCATGCGCTCGGGTGACGCCGCTGTCGTCGGCTCGATGCAAGTCCAGCGCTATACCGACGCCCACGCGTTCAACGATCGCATCGCGCCCGCTCTCGAGCCGGCGGAGCGCGAGAACAACCTGCTGCTGGGCGCCGCCCGCCGCCTCGCCCGCGCGCCCGACGAAGCCGCATTCATGGCCAGTGTCGAAGCGGACGGGAACGTCATCTGCGCGGCGCTTCTGGTGCCGCCCTTCAACCTGCTGATCTCGCCGGCCCCGACCGCCGTTCTCGAAGCGCTCGCCCGGCAGTTGCAGGCGTGGCGCAGCGCGATCCCCGGCGTGATGGCGCTGGCACCCGTGTCGGTCGCGTTCGCGGCGCTCTGGCAGCGCATGAAACCGTGCGGCGCGGAGCGCGGCAAGGATCTGCAACTGCTCGCGTTGGGTGCCGCGCCCAAGGCGACAGCTGTGCGGGGCGTGCTGCGCGCGGCAGTGGCGGCCGACATCCCCGTGCTCACCGGCTGGGGCGGCGAATTCTTCACCGAAGTCGGACTGCCGAGCGCCGAGCGCGATCTCTTCGTCGCCCGCCTCGACGAGGCGATCGCGGCGGCGCGCCTGTGGCTGTGGGAGTCCGACGGCCAGCCGGTATCGATGCTGGGCTACGGCGAGACGACGGCGCGCGCGGTCCGCATCGGACCCGTCTACACGCCGCGCTACTGCCGGCGCCGCGGTTTTGCCGGGGCCGCGGTCGCCGAGCTGAGCCGCCGGCTGCTGGCGGGCGGCCGTTCCTGGTGCCTGCTGTTCGCCAACGTCGAGAACCCGGCGTCGACCGCGCTCTATCGCCGGATCGGCTACGAGGATGTCTGCCTCTATCGGGAGTACCGTTTCACGTGACCCCCACGGCCGATCTTGTCGCCGCCCTCGATCGTCTGGGCCTCACCGCTGCCGGCGAGCAGCCACGTTTCACGCCGCTGCCGGGCGGCGTGTCGTCGGACATCTGGCGCGTCGATCGGACGGGCGGGCCGCTCTGCATCAAGCGCGCCCTGCCGAAGCTGAAGGTGGCCGCGGATTGGCACGCGCCGGTCGAGCGCAACGTCTTCGAAGTGGCCTGGATGGAGACCGCGAGCCGGCTGGTGCCGGGCAGCACGCCGCACATTCTCGGCCACGATCCCGCCGCCGGTCTGTTCGCGATGGAGTTCCTCGACCCGACGCTTCATAGGTTGTGGAAGGCCGAGTTGAAGGAGGGGCGGGCCGATCCCGCCTTCGCCGCCGCGGTCGGCCGCAGCCTGGCCGCCATTCATGCGGGCACAGCGGGTGATGCGAACATCGCCGTCCGCTTCGCCGCCGACGCTATCTTCCGGGCCATCCGGCTCGAGCCCTATCTGGAGGCGACGGCGCGGGCGCATCCGGACCTGGCGCCCGCGCTCCTGCAACTGGTGGCGACCACGGCGGAGACAAAGCTTGTGCTGGTGCACGGCGACGTCAGCCCGAAGAACATCCTGGTCGGCCCTGATGGCCCGGTGTTCCTCGATGCCGAGTGCGCTTGGTTTGGCGATCCGGCGTTCGATCTCGCCTTTTGTCTCAATCACTTGCTGCTGAAATGCCTGTGGAACCGGC
>JBGPEQ010000491.1:0-3647 GCA_041482855.1 Dongiaceae bacterium
CATGCGTAAACTAGTCTTACGCATACATTTCATTTTTGCGCTTGTGTTCGCTCTATGTTCTATGTATGATACGTACCAGAAACCCTTGAACAAGGAGCAACAAGCCATGACATCAGAGGAAACGATCGAGCTGGCGTCAGCGGAGGCGGAAGATCTGGCCGTACAGGCGGCGCCGGCAGATCTGCTGTTGGGCGCCGCCGACCGTGAATGCGGCCCGGCCGTGCTGGCCGACCTGCTGGCGCACGAATTGGTCGCCAGCCATCATCTGATGCAGCGCATCGCCGCCGCCACCCACGGCATCCTGCACTGTTCGGCGCCGGTGGAAGGCGCCGACGAGGCCGCCGGTCAGCCCGCCGGCGATAGTTCGGCCGCCGATCTCGCCGCCGCCCGTCTGGCCGGCGTCGCCGGCCGGCTGATGGAGCAGGTCCGTCTGGGCATCGTCGCCCTGCGCCGCCTGCGCCCGGACCTGCCGGAGGACGAGGCGGGCGTCTGGCTGGCGCTGAGCTGGACCGAGGAGCGCTGCTCCCCCGAGGAGCTCGAGCGCCGGGTCGCCGCCGCCAAGGCCGCCCGCGCCAAGAGGGATGACGCGCCTGCGCCCATGGCCCCGCCTTTGAGCGCGCGCGCCGAGGCCGTCCGCGCCAAGGCCATGGCGGTGGCGGCGGCGCTGGCCGAGGAGGCAGGGGTGGCCGGGCTGGCGGTCGCGGCGAGCGCCGAGCACCGTGCCGCCGACTTCTTCGCCCGCCTCTTCACCCTCGAGCTCGGCGCCATCCACGACCTGACCATGCGGCTGGCCGGCTGCGCCGACCGCGCCTTCGACCGCGCCGTCACGTCGGAGGAAGACCCCGCCGTGGCCCTCCAGCTCTCCGGCGCCGCTGCCCGCCTCGGCGACCGCTTCCGCCGCGGCGTGCTCACCCTCCAGCGCCTCACCGGCGGCGGCCCCGGCAAGCCGCGCAAGATCGCCGGCACGGTCTGGGGCGGCCCGGAGCCCTCGCTGCCCGTCGCCGGCGGCGCCCCCGCCAACGACCCGCAGGACCCGCCCGCCGCCGCCGCCCCCGCCGCCTCGATTCCCGCAGGGCATGGGGTCCATCATTCCGATTCGCAGCCGACCGCCCGTCCCGGCAACAACGCGCGCCGGGCCGCGGCCTGAGTTCCCGCTGGGCATGGGGTCCATCGTTCGATTTCGCATCCTCTCGGTTGTCACCCCCGCGAAAGCGGGGGCCTAGGCCAAGCGCTCGGTCTGTCCGCCCTGGATGCCCGCTTCCGCGGGCATGACATGAAGAGAAAGGGCGACTCCGATCCGTGCCTTTGCAACGCCGCGATTAGAGGCTAGACAGCGCGGGCCATGAATCTCCTCGGTTCCATCTTCACCGTCGGCAGCTACACGCTGGCGAGCCGGGTGCTCGGATTCTTCCGGGATATCCTGATCGCTCATGCCCTCGGAACCGGGCTGGCAGCCGATGCCTTCTTCGTCTCCCAGCGCTTCCCCAACCTGTTCCGCAGCCTGTTCGCGGAAGGCGCCTTCAATGCGGCCTTCGTACCCCAATATGCCCGCCGCCTGGAGGGCGAGGGCAGCGAGTCCGCCCGCCGCTTCGCCGAGCAGGTGATGTCCGTGATGACCATGGTCCTACTGGTCTTCACCTTCATCGCCCAGGCCGGCATGCCCTGGCTCATGTATCTGCTGGCCGGCGGCTACGCCGACGATCCCGCCAAGTATGCGCTCAGCGTACTGCTCACGCAGGTCACGTTCCCGTACCTGCTGTTCATGTCGCTGACCGCACTCCAGGGCGGCATCCTCAATTCTCTCCACCAGTTCATGCATGCGGCTGCGGCGCCGATCCTCCTCAACATCGTGATGATCGCCGCGCTCGTGATCGTCGCGCCCTTCGCCCTGCCCTTCGAGGATGTCGCGTACGTCTTGGCCTGGGCGATGACCGTGGCCGGCGTCGGCCAATTCCTGTGGATGGTGATCGCCTGCCACCGCGCCGGCATGGACCTGCATCTGCCCCGGCCGCGCCTGACTCCCGATGTGCGCCAGTTCTTCCGCCTGATGCTGCCGGGCATCATCGGCTCCGGCGTCATGCAACTCAATCTGGTGATCGGCACGCAGATCGCCTCCTGGCAGGACGGCGCGGTGTCCTACCTCTACTACGCCGACCGCGTCTACCAGTTCCCTCTGGCGGTCGTCGGCTCGGCCACCGGCGTCGTGCTGCTGCCGGTGCTCTCCCGCCATCTGCGCGCCGGCGAGGACGCCGCCGCCATGGCCACCCTCAACCGCGGCATCGAGCTGGTGCTGCTGCTCACCGTGCCCGCGGCGGTGGCGCTCATCGCCATCCCGCTGCCGATCGTCAGCGTGCTGTTCCAGCACGGCAACTTCACCGTCGCCGACAGCCTCGCCACGGCCATCGCGCTCGGCATCTACGGCGCCGGCTTGCCGGCCTTCGTGCTGGTGAAGGCGCTCACCCCCGCGTTCTACGCCCGCGAGGACACGGCCACGCCGTTTCGCTACGCCATCATCAGCATGATCGTGAACACCATCCTCAGCGTGGTGCTGTTCCAGTTCATGGCCTTCGCCGGCATCGCCCTCGGCACCGTGATCGCCTCCTGGCTCAACATCGGCATGCTCAGCTGGCGGTTGCACAAGCGCGGCCACCTCGTCGTCGACGCCCGCCTGCGCGCCCGCCTCCCGCGCATCCTCATCAGCAGCCTGCTCATGGGCTTTGCCGTCTGGGCCATGGCCCGCTGGCCGCTGGCGGATGCCTTGTCCGGGCGTCTGTCGCTGCAGATCGGCGCCATCGTTCTGCTGGTGCTCGCCGGCCTGATCGTCTTCGGCGTGCTCGCCCTCGTCACCGGCGGCGCCAGCGCCGCCGAGTTCCGCGCCCTCCTGCGCGGCCGCCGTCCCGCGGCTTGACCGCCATGTCCGATCTCGCGATAACTGCCGGCCATCTGCGAGGGATCCCAACCCCTCGCGCAACCATCGACACGAGGGGTCCACACCTTCCCATGACTAAACCAGCCAACCGCATCTTCTCGGGCGTCCAGCCCACCAAGAACCTCCATCTCGGCAACTATCTCGGCGCCATCCGGAACTGGGTGCGGCTGCAGGACAAGTTCGACTGCATCTATTGCATCGTCGACCAGCATGCCATCACCGCCTGGCAGGATCCGCAGGCGCTGCGCCAGCAGACGCGCGAGGTCGCGGCCGGCTACCTAGCCGCCGGCATCGATGCCAGGAAGCACATCGTATTCAACCAGAGCCAAGTGCCCGCCCACGCCCAGCTCGCCTGGATCTTCAACTGCGTGGCCCGGCTCGGCTGGCTCAACCGCATGACCCAGTTCAAGGAGAAGGCCGGCAAGGACCGCGAGAACGCCTCGATCGGCCTCTACGCCTATCCGATCCTGATGGCCGCCGACATCCTCGCCTACAAGGCCACCCACGTGCCCGTGGGCGAGGACCAGAAGCAGCATCTGGAGCTGGCGCGCGACATCGCCCAGAAGTTCAACAACGATTTCGGCGTGAACTTCTTCCCACTGCCGGAGCCGCAGATCTTCGGCGCCGCCACCCGCGTCATGTCCTTGCGCGACGGCGCCAAGAAGATGAGCAAGTCCGATTCATCGGACTACAGCCGCATCAACATGACCGACGATTC
>JBGPEQ010000492.1:0-3632 GCA_041482855.1 Dongiaceae bacterium
ACGAAGATCGTCGAGTAGGTGCCGATGACGATGCCCCAGGTCATGGCCAGGCTGAAGCCGCGCAGGACCTCGCCCCCGAAGAACAGGATCGCGATCACCGACAGCAAGGTGAGCCCGCTGGTCATGACGGTCCGCGACAGCGTGCGATTGATGGACATGTTGAGCAGGTCGCCCAACGGCATCTTCCGGTAGCGCCGCAGTTCCTCGCGGATGCGATCGTAGATCACCACGGTGTCGTTCACGGAATAGCCGGCGATGGTGAGCACGGCCGCCACGGTACTCAGATCGAACTGCCATCCGATCAGCGAAAACAGTCCCACGGTCGTGATGCAGTCGTGGAACAACGCCACCAGACAGTTCACGCCGAACTGCCATTCGTAGCGGAACCAGACATAGAGCATGATACCCAGTAGCGCGAGCACGGTGGCCAGGACGGCGTTATGGATGAGTTCGCTGCCGACCTTGGGTCCGACGAACTCCGTCCGATTGATAATGTAGTCGGCGCCCAGGGTCGCCTTGACCTTCTCGATCGCTCCCTTCTGTGCATCCTGGTCGGCACGATCGTGGGAGAGGCGCTCCAACTCGTCCTTCGGCGTCCCCTTCCGCTCGGCCTTGAGCTTTTCGATCGCGGCGAGGCGATCCTGCTCGGTGAAGTTCTGGTGCTGCAGACGGATGAGAATGTTTTCCGGTTTGCCGAATTGCTGCAGGGAAATCTCGCCCAGACCGAGATTGGTCAGTTCGGAGCGAACCGCGGCCAGATCGACCGGCGCTGGCGCCGTGGCGTCGATCAGGATGCCGCCGGCGAAATCGACGCCGAAATTCAGGCCCTTGAAGGCGACCAGCAGGATCGAGCCGACGACCATGATCACCGAGAAAATGAAGGTGATCTTGTGATAGCGCATGAACGGGATGCGCGTGTTGTGGGGTATCAGATGGAGTCCGCGATACATCGGCGACCTCAGATCGGCAATACCTGCGGCCGCGCGCGCCGCAGCCAGGTGACTATGAAAAGGCGCGTGACGACGACGGCGGTGAACAAGGAGATGATGGTGCCGAGCAGCAGCGTCACGGCAAAACCCTTCACCGTGCCTGTACCGAACCACAGGAGGAAAAGTGAGGATATGATGGTCGTCAGGTGCGAATCGAAGATGGTCCCGAACGCGGCGCGGTAGCCGGCATCGATCGCCATCACGGGTCCCCTGGCGGCGCGGACCTCTTCGCGGATGCGCTCGTGGATCAGCACGTTGGCGTCGACCGCTATGCCCAGCGACAGCACCATGCCGGCGATGCCCGGCAAGGTCAGGGTCGCCTGCAGCACCGACATGGCGGCGACCAGCAGAACGAAATTGAACATCAGGGCGACGTTGGTGAAGACGCCGAACAAGCCGTAGGAGATCAGCACCGCCACCACCACCAGCGCCAGTCCCATGAAGCTCGCAAGCTTGCCTGTGGCGATCGAATCCGCGCCGAGCTCGGCGCCGACCGTGCGCTTTTCGAGCACGCGCAGCGGCGCGGGGAGCGCGCCGGCGCGCCGGAGGACGGCAAGATCGTGCGCCGGTTGGGCGGTGAAGCCGCCGCTGATCTGGCCGCGGCCCCCCGGGATCGGTTCTCTTATTCGGGGCGCGCTGATGACCTCGTTGTCGAGCACGATGGCAAACCGCCGTCCGACATTTTCTTCGGACGTCGCCCGCGCGAATTTTCCGGCGCCCTGCGAATTGAACTGGAAATTCACGATCGGCTCGTTGGTGGTGTGATCGCGGTCGGCCTGGGCGTCATCGAGGTTCTCGCCACCCAGGATGATTTTGGTTTCTACGATCTCAAATCCCCCCTCGCGCGCCGGATAGGCAACGGTGCCTGGCGGCAGGTTGGTGGGCCTGGTGGACTGGGGGCTGGGGACCGTGTTGGAGACGTACTGGAAGGTCATCTTCGCGGTCTTGCCGATGAGGGCCTCCAGGCGCGAGGGGTCGCCGACGCCGGGCAGCTGCACGATGATGCGATTGTCGCCCTGGCGGAGAATTGTGGGCTCTTTCACGCCCTCTTCGTCGATACGGCGACGGACGATTTCCCGCGATAGTTCGACGACGTGGCTACGAATGTCGCGCAGGCCGGAGTCCGAATATGCCCCTTGGATGTTTCCGGCGTCGTCGATCTGGAAGGTCAGGCCGGTATTGGCGTCGCGCAGCACCGACGATGCCTTGTCGCGCGCACCCGGATCGACCAAATGGGCAACGACCGCGCCATTGTCGACCGCCAGCCCGGTATAGGCGATATTGCTCTTGCGCAACGCATCGCGCACGTTGTCCTTGGCCGACTCGAGCCGCTCGCGCACGACGGCGTCGATATCGACCTCGAACAGGAGGTGCGAGCCGCCTTGAAGATCGAGACCGAGGTTGATGCGATTGTGCGGCAACCAGCTCGGCAGCGCATCGGCCTGTTCCTGGGTCAGAAGATTCGGTAAAGCGAAGACGATGCCGGCCACCAGAATGGCAAGCGTCAGCCAAGTCGTCCACTTTCCGAAATTTACCATGGCGTAGCGTGCTTGAGGGTGTGTGCGAACGGCGGTCGGGATGCAGCGTCAGGACTTCGTGGTCTCGCGGGTCTCCGCGGCCTCTGACTCGTCTTCCGCCTCCTCATCGGCGTCGTCTTCCTGCGAGCGCTTGTCGTCGCGCCGTGCGCTGGCGGCCGGCGCCGTGCGCGACGGGATGTCCGCGATGGTCGATTTCATGACCTTCACCCGGACGCCCTCGGCAATCTCGACCTGCACATGATGCTCGTCCACGACCTTGGTGACCACGCCGAGAATGCCGCCGCCGGTGACGACACGGTCGCCGCGGCGCACACTGGCCAGCAGGGCCTTGTGCTCTTTCGCCTTCTTCTGCTGCGGCCGGATCAGCAAGAAGTAAAAGATGACGAAGATGGCGACCAGCGGCACCATGGACCCCAGGCCGCCAAGGCCGCCAAAGCCGCCGTCACCGGCGCCGGCCGTCTGAGCATAAGCGGTCGAAATGAACATCCAGGTCTCCCGATCCCTCGTCGCGGGGGCGGAATATACCGGCCCAGTGCCGAATTGCAATGTTACTGCAACGGTCGAGGTTAGCCTGCGGAACCGGCTGCGAAATTGACCGGTCGGTTCGATGTGATAGGGTCGCTGGGGCCAATCGAACCGGCGGCATTCATGACCGATCCCGAGCTCCTCCCGCTCCTGCAGACCATCGCCGATGCGCTCGAGCGCCTGGCGCCGCGGCGGCCGGCCGCCGCCGACCTGGCAGCCGCGGACGCGTTCATCTGGCATGCCGACGGGAGTTGGCTCGATCCGGTGGCGCAGGTGAACCGCCTGGACCTCGGCCTGTTGCGCGGCGTCGATCGCGCCCGCGACATCCTGCTCGACAATACGCGCCGGTTCGCCGCCAACTTGCCCGCCAACAACGCGCTGCTATGGGGCGCGCGCGGCACCGGCAAGAGTTCCCTGGTGAAGGCCGTGCACGCCGCTGTCAACGAGGAGACTGCGGTAAAGGGGCCGGCGGCGATCGCCCTGGTCGAGATCCATCGCGAGGACCTGGCATCGATGCCGGTCTAGCTGAAGCTGCTGCGGGTGTGTGCGCGGCTCTGCCTTTTGTGGAGCGACGATCTCT
>JBGPEQ010000493.1:0-3602 GCA_041482855.1 Dongiaceae bacterium
CCGATCAGGTGATCGGGAACGTAGTTGTAGCGCAGGCGGAGCGCCCGCTCTTTCAGGGTCATCGGCCGATCCGGGTAAGAGAGCGGGAGTGGCCGGCGGTCAGGCCGGCCGCTCCCGCGTCGGAGGGTGCGTCAGAATTGTCCGGCTTGCAGGGCCTTCACGTCCCAGCACGTATCCGGCTTCAGGTCGGCCTTGGTCGTCGCCTTCTCCAACGTATAGATGTAGGTCTTCGAGGTTCCCGGCGGCTGACCGCTCTGCAGCAGGAACTTGATGACCGCGTTCATGTCGCGCGACTGGTGCTGCACTTCGGTCATCACCACCGCGCCGAACGTACCGTCCTGCAACGCCTTGCAATCGACGGTCTCGCCGCCGCCGGTCGTCACCAGGAACACCTTGCCGTCGAGCTTCGCGTCCTTGATCGCCGCCGTGGCGCCGGTGGCGTCGCCGTCCCAGAAGTCGACGATGCCGCAGATATCGGGATGCTGCTGCAGCATGGTCGCGGTGACGTTGCGCGAGGTGGTCGGGTCCCAGTTCGAGAACGGCTTGGCCACGACCTGGAAGTCCGGATGCTTGTCCAGGACCTTCATGATGCCGTTGTACTGGTAGATGCTGGACGCGTTGGCGGCGTCGCCCTGCACCAGGCCGATCTTCTTCGACGAGTTGTCGCCGCAGCCTTTGACGACCGCTTCGGCCTCCAGTTGGCCCAGCCGATCCCAATCGCTGCCGACGAAGGCGTCGGCCGGATAGTTCATGGGGTTATCGACCAGCACCACGTAAATTCCGGCCTTCTGCGCCTTCTTCAGGAGCTTCGAATAGGAGTTGAGATCGGGCGAGTGCACCACCAGCACATCCGGCTTCGGGTCCGAAGAGATCAGATCGGTGATGGCCTGGGCGGCCGCGGCGGTATCCCAGTTCGGATCGCGCGTGTCGAACGTGCCGCCCCAGCCCTCGACTTCGCGTTTCAGATAGGCGGCCCAGCCCTGCGCCAGGTCGAACATCGCCATTGGCACCAACGCGACACGCTTGCCCTTGAGGGCCTTGTCGTAAGAGGCCGGTCCCGGATCGTCCTGCGCCTTCGCCGCAGTGTTGATGGCCAGCGTGCCCAACATCACCAGGGCAACGGCGGCCAGCATTTTCTTGAGTTTCATGGTTGCTTCCCTTTCCTGTCAGATGATCGTTGTTTTCGTTTTCGCACCGGACTTCAGATGTCGCCCTGCTGCGCCGTCTGCTCGTCGCGCGGATTGAGCAGGCTGTCCACCACGATGGCGACCAGCAGGATCGTCGATTTGATCAGGTTCTGATAGATATTGGAAATGTCCAGGATGGTCATGGCGTTCTGCATGATGCCGATCAGCAGGGCGCCCACGATCACGTTGCGCATGCCGCCCCTGCCGCCGGAGAGGCCGACGCCGCCGATCACGACCACCAGGATGATGTCATAGAGGAGGTTCGAGTTCACCACCCGTATGTTGATGCTGTGCAGGCTGGACGCGGTCAGCACCCCGGCCGCAGAAGCGAGCAGCGCGGAGATCACATAGCGCAGCACGATCATCGGCCTGACCGGAATGCCCATGTTCCGCGCCGCCAGGAAACTGTCCCCCATCAGGTAGACATAGCGGCCCCATTTGGCGAACCGGAGGAAGAGATAGGCGAGGAAGGCGACGCCCGCAAAGAAAAAGACTTCGACCGGGATCGCCGCGAAGTGGAAGCGGCCAAGTAGGTCTATCCAATGATCCGGCGGGACCGGCGTGGCGTCCTGCGCGATCAACTGGGAGCGGGCGAAACCGTAGACGAAGGCGCCGCTGGCAAGGGTGGCGAAGATCGCGGGCACGTCGGCATAGGCGATCAGGAAGCCGTTCAGGCAGCCGATGGCGAGAACCCCCGCCAGGGCCAGAGCCAGGGCGAGGCTGTCGGGTGTCCCCCGATCCAGCATCTGCAGATACCAGGCCACGCTCATCGCCATGATGGCGACCGCCGACAGATCGATGCCGCGGCCGATGATCACCAGCGCCATGCCCACCGCCAGGATGCCCAGCACGCTCACGCTGCGCACGATGGCGACCAGATTGCCGGCGTCCAGGAAGCCCCTGAGCGTCGCCCCCGCAACGACGAACAGCAGCACCGCCAGGGCGAACACGATGCGCTCCTGGCTCATGTTGCGGACCGAGAATAGCTCCTTCATGCACGCCCACGGCTGCTTCGGCCAAGCCTGCGCGGCAGTCTCGACTGGAATCGCCGGTTCGGCAAGCGGGCAAGCGTTGGCGGCCGAGCTCGAATATCCGGCCCCACTGCATGGCGGCGCAATTGCATATGACGTATCGCCTTCGACTCGGGCCGCGTCAGTGGACCCGCCGTCGTAGGCTTCACCCGGAGACGCGGAGATTCTTGCAGGAGCGGCCTGTAGCCGCCCGTCTATCGGCCGCACGCTGCTTCCCGACACCGACCGGGTGTGTCCGCCGCGTAGGCGGCCGCAGGCCGTTCCGTCTGTTTTGGGGGTCGGTCGATTTGGCGCGGGGCGTCAGGGCCGGTCAACGTTCTTGTGGAAGGTGCCGTCCGGGTCGGCGCGCACATAGTCGCCGAAATTCACACGGTAGACCGGGTTGTGGGCGCCGGTACCGGCGTAAACGGAGACGCCGAAGACCTGCGCCAAGCGCAGCAGCAGGGTTTCGTTTTGACCGGCGTCGCAGTGCTGCAGATGCACGAAGCCGTCGGTCTCGAAATAGCTGCGGAGCTGGTGCAGCTTGGCCTGGAACGTCGGCAGGGTCGCGATATCGATCACGTCGTCGCCGAACTCGATCTCGTCCTCGTTGCCGTGGTCGAGGACGTTGAGCCGGGAGATCCGCGGCGCCGCACCGCGGGTGATTGCCGGCGCGCACACCGGCGTGAACGGCACGGGCACGCAGGACAGCCGATAGGGCCGCATCTCCTGCAGGCACTGGATGACGTTGTCGACCATGCTGTTGACGTCGCTCATGTAGACTTCATCGGTGCGAAACGCCGCCGCCACCCAGCCGGTGACGCTGGATTCGTCGATGACATTGATCTGTGCGCCCATGAGGCACCTCGCATGAAATGAGCGCCGGAGCCGCGTCGCGCCCACATCGGAGCGATGTGGGATGCCGACGGCGGGTCCGGCATTGGAGCGATCATAGCGCGACACCGGGTCGCCGACTGTGACCAGTGTCACAGGAAATGCACGGCCGCGCCGCCGCTGACGCCGATGGTCTCGCCCCTAGGCATATGTTCGGCCACGCCGGACGTGTCGCCAGCGTTCGATCGGCAGTGATCTGCATCACATCGCGCGGCGCCGGCGGAGCGCGGCATGCCCCGGCATCTCGCGGTCCCCGTCGGCGTGCGATCGAGCGATCGGTTGGGAAATCGGCGCGTGTCCCCACGCGACCCGAACTGTGGCGCCGGGCCACTTTCAGCGTAGCAGGCGAATTTCAAGAACGAGATTGCCGCGGCCGCGAAAGCGTCGCCCACCCGCTGCTCTTCCCGTCGCCGCGGGCGCCGATAGAGCCGTTGAGCGTTCCGATCTGGTCCCAAACGGTCCCTAAGTGAAAATGCTAGATCGTTGAAATCAAAAGACGATCTTTTAATGC
>JBGPEQ010000494.1:0-3597 GCA_041482855.1 Dongiaceae bacterium
AGATCGGCCGGCAACGGCAGCACTACACGATATTTTCGAACGGGAATGAAGGGCGGGGGAACCGGAACGTGGGAAGTGTCAGCGGGCCGACTTGCAAGTTCGGCTCGCCGCCGCCGAAGTTTTCCTTCCAACGAGCGACGCCTGCGCTCGTCGCTGAGACGGGCGTGCCTCCCCAGCCATTGGCGCCGGTCGTCATCTACCCGCAGCATTGGCTCGGTCGGCCGTGACGTACACGGTGCGGGCCACGAGGTCCGGGGTGCAGGCTGGACGGGTGCAGCCACAGGGCAGGCCAGCGCGGCACTCGGTCCGGCGCAAAACTACCCCAGATAGCACCCAGGCGGCAGTTTTCAGGTCCTGAAGCTGTATAAGTGGCGGAAATCCGCCGTCTCAACGTCATTGTTTCAATGTCAGCCTGTCACCAGAAACCTCGAAGCCGGAGAGGCGCGACAGAAAAGTCATTCCGAGGAGGGACTCGCTCATATCGGCGCCGTTCACGCTGGCCGCCACGTCGGCGAGGCGGACATTGCCCACGGCGACCTCGCGCAGGGTCACGGGCGCGCCGGAGACCGGGCCGTTGGCGGTCTCCGAGACATGGCGGAAGTCGAGGCCGGCAAGATCGAGGCCGAGGCGGCGGGCGTCGGCCGGCGACAGCACCAGCTGGCTGGCGCCGGTGTCCACCAGCAGGAGCAGGCGGGTGCCGTCGATGAGCGCCTCGACATGGAAATGGCCGTCCACGCCGGCGCGGAAGGTGACCGAGCCGTCCGGGTTGGCCACGCCGCGCTGCGGCACCAACTCGCCCAGCAGGCGCGATCCCAGCTCGTCCTTGAAGCTGTAGCCGATGACGAGCGCGAGGCCGAGGCCGAGCCAGATGGCGGCGTTGCGCAGCTGCTTCAGCGGCTCGCGGCGGACGGCGAGCACCACGCCGCTCCCCGCGAGCACGAGCCAGCTCAGGAGATAGAGGAGCCGCGGCAGGCCGCCTTGCTCCTCGAGCGCGCCGGGGAAGCGCCCGTTCAGCGCCAGCACGAGGGCGATCGCGCCAATGGCGGCAACGGCGAGCCAGAGCCAGGCAGGTCCGCGGGACGGCACGGCGACATTTCTCCCTATCGATTGTCCGCCCGCGACAATAGCAGAGACGATCGATCTTCGCGCGATGCGTTGGCCAGGGCGGCGTCATGACGCTAAGGTCGCTGCCATGCCAGCGACGAACAGCGTGCCCCCATGAGTCTCCTCGACCGCGTTCGTTATTGCCAGCGGCGCGATGCTGCCCGCTTTCGTTGCCTCGTGGTTGCGGGCTTGCCGGTCGGCCGGGTCGCGCATCGTCTGGCCGATCGGCTGCGCGGCTTTCCGCAGGTGTTCGCAGTGAGCGAAGATATCGTGCGGGTGGTCGACAAGCTCGACAGCTTCGAAAGCCGCAGCCGCGCCGTCGGCGATGCCGTCCAGCACCTGCGCGAGGAAGGCTGGTTCCCCGGCTGGCGCAACGAGGTATTTGCGGTGGCGCCCACCTTCCATGCCCCGCCGCTCCTGCAGATCGAGCGCGGCGCGGCGCGCGCCTTCGGTGTCCGCTGCTATTGCGTGCAGCTGAACGGGATCGTCGATCGCGACGGCCTGCAGCAGACCTGGATCGCACGACGCGCCATCAGCAAACCGGTCGGACCGGGAAAGCTCGATCAGATCGTCGGGGGCGGCCTCCCGGTCGGCATCACCCTGCGCGACAACCTGATCAAGGAATGCGCCGAGGAGGCCTCGATTCCGGCGGCGCTCGCCGCCCAGGCGCGGCCGGCCGCCGCGGTCGCCTATTTCAGGCAGGATGGCGAGATCAGCGACGACGAGGTGCTGTTCAACTACGATCTCGTCCTTCCGCCGGACTTCACGCCTGTGAATACCGACGGCGAGGTGGCCGGCTTCGAGCTGTGGCCGCTGGCGCGCGTGAAGGACGTGCTCGCCGAAGGCGACGATTTCCTGTTCGACGTTGCGCTGTCGCTCATCGACTTTCTCATCCGTCACGGCGTCGTCGGGCCCGCCGATCCCGACTACATCGAGATCGCCGAAGGGCTGTGGAGCGCGTCGTCGCAGGGTGCCGCGTGAGCCTTCTCGACAGCTTGAAGGCGATCCGGCCGCCGGACCTCACGCGCTATCGGCGTTTTGTCGTCGACGGCCATACGGTCGGCTGGATTGCCGGAGATCTGGCGGCGCGATTGCGCGAGCATCGTGATGTGTTCGTCGTTGGCGACATCGTCGGCCTGTCGCCGCGGCTGCGCGGCTATGCCGAGCGCAGCGCGGCCGTCGACGGTGCCTTGCGTTCGCTCAAGTCGGAGGGCTGGTTCCGCGGTTGGCGCGACGAGGCCTATCCGGTCGGACCTTCCTTCGGCACCCGGCTGCTGCAGATGGAGCGGGCCGCCGTGCCCGCCTTCGGCGTTCGCGCCTACGGCATCCATGTCAACGGCTTCGTCGGCGCGGGTGCGGACCTCCGGCTGTGGGTCGGGCGGCGGTCGCGCCGCAAGCCGACCTATCCCGGCCAGCTCGATCACCTCGTCGCCGGCGGCCAGCCCGCCGACCTCGGCCTCGAGGAGAACCTCCTGAAGGAATGCGCGGAGGAGGCGTCTCTGACCCCGGATATCGTGCGCCGTGCACGGCCGGTCGGCATCGTTTCCTACCTGCTGGAAAACGAGGAGGGCCTGCGCAACGACGTGCTCTTCAACTACGACCTCGAATTGCCGCCGGATTTCGCGCCCGTGAACGCCGACGGCGAGATCGAGGAATTCTTCCTGTGGCCGATCGAGCGCGTGGTCCGCGAACTCAGCGAGACCGCCAATTTCAAATTCAACGTGGCGTTCGTGATCATCGATTTTCTGATCCGCCACGGCTTCATCGGCCCGGAGGACCCGGACTATCTCGAGCTCGTTCGCCGGCTGCGGCGGCGCCCGGCCTGCGATGTCAGATAAGGCCGGCCTCCGACGTGGCCTTCACGACCTCGTGGGTACCGTCCCAGATCATCTTGCAGGCGACGTAGAAGATAATCCCGAGGCCGATATAGCCGATCCAATGGAATCGCTTGAGCAGTCCCGCGATCAGGGCGGCCGCTGCTCCCATGAAGGCGACCGATAAAATCAGCCCGACGGCCAGCACCCAGGTGTGATCGCCGGCGACGCCGGCGACCGCCAGCACGTTGTCGAGCGACATCGAGATGTCGGCGGCCACGATCTGGATGACGGCGTTGCGGAACGTCTTCGGCGAGGCGGCGTCCATGGCGGGGTCGGGCCCTTCGGACCCGACGCGATCGGCCCCCGCATGGTGCGACTTCTGCTCACGCAGTTCGCGCCACAGCTTCCAGCATACCCACAGCAGCAGGATGCCGCCGGCGAGGGTCAGGCCGATGACCTGGAGAATCTGCGAGGTGACGACGGCGAAGGCCACCCGCAAAAGCGTCGCCGCCGCGATGCCGATCAGGATCACCCGGGAGCGCTGCGCGCGCGGCAGGCCGGCGGCGACAATACCGACGACGATGGCGTTGTCGCCCGCCAGCACGAGGTCGACCATGATGACCTGGAAGAGGGCGCTGAGTTCAGACAGCAAAGGCGTTACCGAGGGTTGCTTGTG
>JBGPEQ010000495.1:0-3589 GCA_041482855.1 Dongiaceae bacterium
GACGATGATCTCGATGCGGTCGTCCATTGGGCCCTCCGGCGCAAAGCGCTCCTATGGGTCGAATATTAGCGCGGGATAAAGGGTCTTCAACCGCTCGTAGGTCTCCCGGAATACCGCATAGGCGCGATCATAGACGACCGCCCGCGCGGGATCGGGCGCGAAGACTTCGCCCGGCTCGACATAGCGGGCGACGCTCTTCCAATCCTTGAACACACCGACACCGACGCCGGCCACATAGGCCGCGCCCAGGCAGGAGCCGGGATGACGACGCAGGCGCTGAACCGGACGGTTGAGCACATCGGCGCAGATCTGAAGCCACAGATCGCTGGCGGCACCGCCGTCGCAGGCAACGATTTGCCGCATGTCGGCTCCGCGTTCGCGGAAGACATCCACATGGTGCCGAAATCCGAACGCCACGCCCTCGAGCGCCGCCCGCCAGACATGGGCGAGGCGATGGTGCAATCCGAGACCGATAAGCGTTCCGCGCGCATGCGGATCGTGCAGCGGCGTCTTCTCGCCGAGTACATACGGCAAGAGCACGAGGCCGTCCGCCCCGGCCGGGGTGGCCGCGGCCAAGCGGTCGAGCCAGGCATGCGCCGACAATCCGGCGGCGGCCGCATTGGCCGCCTCGCCTGCGGCCCATTCGCGCACGATCCAGTTGAGCAGGCTGCCGCTCGCCGCCATGCAGCCGTTGCTGAACCACAGGCCGGGCACGAGATGATGATCGATGTAGAGACGCGGATCGGTGAGCGGCTTCGCTACGGCGAGGAGGATGTCGCCGGAGCCGCCAAACTTCAGGACCATGTCGCCGTCGGCAACTGCGCCGGCCAGGAAGGCCGAGGCAACGAGATCGGCGCAACCGGCCACTACCGGTGTGCCCTGTTTCAGGCCGGTGGCAGCGGCGGCTGCAGCCGTGATCTCGCCGACTACCTCCTGGGAGGCGCGGATCGGCGGCAAACGGTCCGGGGCGATCCCCGCGAGAGCAACAAGTTCACCATCAAAGCGGCCGGAGGAAATGTCGACCAGTCCGGATTCCAGCGCCCAGTTCTGCTCGATGCTCCGAGCGCCCGAGAGGCGCCAGGTGATGTAGTCGTAGGAACCGAACACCGTCGCAATCCGCACGAAGACCTGCGGCTCGTGACGCTCGATCCAGCGCAGCTTCGGCGCCACCAGCTGCTGATTGATGCTGCCGCCGGTGCGGCGAAAGAAGTCGGCGCCGTCGATGGAACGCTTCATGGCTTCGATTTCGTCGATGGCGCGCGCATCGTTCTGCAGCATGCCGCGGCGAAGGAGACGGCCGTCTGCATCCAGCAGCACGACCGCCGGCAGCATGCCGGTGACGCCGATGCCGGCGATCTCGCCGGCCGGCCGGCCGCTCTTCGCCAGGAGGTCGCCGATGATGGCGCAGCTGTTGCTCCACCATTGTTCGGGGTTTTCCTCCGACCAGTTCGCGTGGTCCGAATGGAGTGTCGACGGCCGCGACGCCGTGGCTACCGTCGCGCCGGTCTCGTCGATCAGAATCCCGATCGTCGAGGTCGTGCCGATGTCGAGGCCGAGAAGCAGGGACATGCTCAGCGCAGCTTGGAGACCACGTCCATGAACCGCTTCACGCGGTCGCCGTCGACCGGATTCCAGGTGTCGCCGTCGACCTTGAAGTGGGTGCCGATGACGCAGCCGTCGGCGACGCTCAGGATCTCCCGCACGTTGTCGATGTTGACGCCGGTGTTGGCGAACACCGGCGTGTCCTTTACCGCCTTCTTCACGCGCGTGAGCTCGGCATTGTCGACGGCCTGGCCAGTCATCGGCCCGGACACGCAGATGACGTCGGCCAGCGAGGAAAACACCGCACTGGTCGCGCGCTTCTCGATCGGTCGGGTATCGAGCGGTGCCGCGAACTCCGCATTGATATTGAACAGCAGCTTGAAGTCGTCGCGGCCGAGATCGTGGCGCAGGCGCAGCGCAGCCGCACAGTCCGGCGCCCACAGGCCCATGTCCGAGGCATAGACGCCGGTGAAGATTTCGCGCCCGAAGCGGGCGCCGGTGGCGACGCCGAGCGCCACCGTGGCGACGGGGTCCCACAGATAGTTGACGCCGAAGGGAACCTTGAGATCGCGCTTGAGGATGCCGATGGCGGTCGCCATGGCCGCCAGGCTCTCCGGCGTCGCCTTCAGCAGGTAGGGCCGGTCGCCTTCGTTGCCGAACATGACGGCGTCGACGCCGCCGGCCTGCAGCCTGGCGAGGTCGGCGGCGACCCAGTCGATCACGGCGGCCATGCCGCGCTTACCGTCGTATCCCGGCGATCCCGGCAGCGGCGGGAAATGGGCCATGGCGATGATCGGCTTGGCGGCGCCGAAGGTGGCTTTCAGCATACTGGGGTCCCCGATATGGCGTGCGTGCGCGCGGCCGTACCGTCGGGGGCGCGCCTGCGACTGTCAAGCTGTCACGCCATGGCCGTCAGGTCGGGGCGAACTGCACCAGGATGGTCTCGGCCTCCCAGACGATGCGGCGCAGGCGCTCGCCGGCCGGGCAGATATCGTCGATCAAGCCGCAGACCTGGCCGGCGAACGGCGCCATCGCCTCGAAGTCGCCGGTCATGTTCCGTAGCGGCGAATCCGTGCTGAACTTGTAGATCGGCCGCTGCTCCTCATGGCCGATGACTTCGCGTGGAAAATCGTCGGGTCCGTGGCCCCAGAGATCTCCGCGACAAGCCTCGGTAACGCTGTTCTTCAGTGTCCGCACGGGCGAACGCGGCGGCCAGTTGATCGCGAACACATCGGAATGAACGGTCTGCTCCGAGGTCGCCTCGACGATGCGGCGCTTGTGGAACTCGTGGGCATACGATTCCTGCGTCGCCAGGAAAGCCGTGCCGCAGTGGATGCCCTGAGCGCCGAGCGCGAAGGCGGCGACCAGGCCCCCGCCGGTGGCGAACCCGCCGGAGGCGAGAACCGGCACCTCGACGGCGCGCACTACCTGCGGCAACAGCACCAGCGAGGAGACATCGCCATGGACGTGCCCGCCGGCGTCGACGCCCTGGCAGATGATGACATCGGCGCCCGCAGTGGCCGCTGCGATAGCGTCCGTGAGCCGGCCGACCTGATAGAGCACCTTGCAACCGACGGCGCGTGCACGCTGGATGAGGTCGGGTCGGACATCCCAGAAAAAGCAGAGGGAATGCACTTTGGCTTCAAAGCAGGCCGCCAGCTCGTCGTCGAGCAGCGCAGGATCGGTGCCGAAGGGGATCAGGTTGACGCCGAAGTGCCGATCGGTGCGGTCGCGCACGGCCGCGATTTCGCGGCGAATCAATTCGGGTGACTCCCGCACCATGCCGAGCAGGCCGTAGCCGCCGGCCCCCACGACGGCCGCGACCAATTCCGAGCGCGCGACGCCGCCCATGCCCGCGGAGACGATGGGGTAGTCGCAGCCCAGCAGGCGGCAAACTTGCGTCTTGAGCGGCGTGCGCTGCGTCATCCTCCGCCTCTCAACAATTCAACGGGGGCAATCATGGGACATCGCAAGCGATCATAGCATTGAGTTTCATCGATGGCAGGCATGCCCGCGCAGGTGCTCCCCGTCCGAAAGCCCCTGGCGC
>JBGPEQ010000496.1:0-3583 GCA_041482855.1 Dongiaceae bacterium
CGAAACGCGGGCGGGCGAAGATTGGCTCGACTCGGGAGCAGACTCGCCGTGGCGATGATCTGGACCGGCGTCCAATAGAATTTCCAGATCGATATTTGTTATACTGACCATCCATAGAAATTGATGAGCTCTATTATTTGACCTTATTGTAGAACATCCAGATTTTATCCTCCCTTTTCGCACCTCGCTTTAACGAACATTGAGAATGAGGCCGCTTAGAGTCCTCCCGTCCGCGGCGGAACCGGCCTGCAAGGGCCGGACCGCCGGTGGGGACCCAGGCATTCACGCGCAAAGGGCCCGGCGCACTCGGGCGAATCCGATGCGTCTCGGCGTCTGCGGAATTCGACCGGATCCGCCGATTGCCGAACGCCGCGTGAATGCCTCGGGTCTCCGCGGACGCGCCGATTGCGGCGCGCGCGAGGGGCATGAGCGAGGGGGACAGCATGACAATCGCAGCATTGCCGCCGCGGGCGATCGATTCCGATCTGCCGCCGGCGATCGATATCGATTCCTTCCGCCGTGTCACGGCGGCGCTGACGCGCTGCGCCGTGGAAGCGGCGGCGACCCGGTCGAACGACCCCGCCGGCCGGGCCGAGCGCCTCGGGCGCATCACCCGCGCCATCCACGCGAACATGGAATTGTGGGCGGTGGTGCTGCACGAGGTGCTGGACACCGCGAACAGGCTGTCGCCCGCCCGGCGGGCCCACCTGGTGGAGCTCGCGGAAGTGAGCATCCGCCACGGCTCGCGCGTCCTGAAGGAAGACGCCGCGGTCGATCCGCTGCTGGCGGTCAATCGTTCGGTCATCGAGCGGCTGCAGCGGGCCGGCGATCGCTGACCGCGCGCCCGGGCCGGCGCCGCCGCGCCCAACAAACCGATTGTTAACCATGTTGCGCCAGCCTGATATGGTCGGCAGCGCAAACATCGACCAGCAGCCGCCGAGAACGGCTCGTGTCCGCGGCCGAACGATCGAAGAATGGAATGGCCATGCGCGCCCCAAGCGTCCCCGTCCGCCGCAATTCGCCCCTCGCGGAGTCGAACGGCCGACTGCCGGGCCTGTTCAGCCTGCCAGGCATCGGCGCGGCCGGCGCCATCACGCTCGCCCTCACCCTGGCGGCCTGGTACTTCGTGAACAGCAGCGAGATGCGGCGCGCCGAGGCGCAGTTCGACGCGCGCGTGCAGGCCGTCGTGGCCAGCATCAGTGGGCGCATGGCCGCCTACGAGCAGGTATTGCGCGGCGGAGTCGGACTGTTCGACGCCAGCCAATCAGTGGAGCGCGACGAATGGCACGCCTACGTGCAGGCCCTGCGGGTCGCCGACAACTACCCGGGCATTCTCGGCATCGGGTTCGGACCGCTGATCGCGCCGGCCGAGCGGGATGGATTTATCCAGCGCATGCGCGCAGACGGGCTCGCCGACTATCGAATCTGGCCCGAGGGCGAGCGCAGCGAATATGCGCCCGTCGAGTATCTCGAACGCTTCGAAGGCCCCAACCCGCGGGTGTTCGGTTACGACATGATGTCCGAGCCGAAGCGCAGCGCCGCCATGCGGCGGGCGGCGGGGAGCGGGACTGCCACGCTGAGCGGTCTGGTGAAGCTGGCGACGGGCGCCGACAATCAGCCGATCGGCCTGCTGATGTATCTGCCGGTATACCCCCACGGCGAGGCGCTCGCGGGCATCGGCGGCCGCCGCGCCGCGCCGGAGGGTTTCGTGTACGCATCGTTTCGCCTGCAGACCCTCATGCAGGCGATCCTCGGCGACTATAAGCGCGACTTCGCGCTCGAGCTGCGCGACGGCGCCGCCGCCAATGCAGCGGTGATGTTCGAGAGCGGCGACCTCGCCGCGGAGACGCCGTTCAGCCAGACCCAG
This sequence comes from Dongiaceae bacterium, assembly GCA_041482855.1. Taxonomy (GTDB): domain Bacteria; phylum Pseudomonadota; class Alphaproteobacteria; order Dongiales; family Dongiaceae; genus JBGPEQ01. Next base: position 1,868 of record JBGPEQ010000496.1, read on the forward strand.
GACATTCACCTGTACGGCCGCACCTGGACCCTGCGCGTGGCGGCCTTGCCGGGATTCCAGACGGGCATCGAGCACTGGAAGTCGCGCGCCGTTCTGGTGGCGGGCAGCGCACTCAGCCTCATGCTGATGGCGCTGATGTGGGCGGCGCGGGACACGCGCGGCGCGGCGCTGCGGCTGGCAGGCGAGATGACGGCGGCCCTGCGGGCGAGCGAGGCCAAGTACCGCGCCATCGTCGAAGACCAGACCGAACTGGTCTGCCGCTTCCGGCCCGGCGGCGCCCTCACCTTCGCCAACGACGCCTATTGCCGCTATTTCGGCAGGACGCCGGCGGAGATCCCGGGCACACCGTTCCTGGCGTCGATTCCGGAGGCGGACCGTGCCGCCGTCATGGCGCCGATCCACGCCCTCACCGCCGCCAACCCCACGGCCACGACCGAACACCGCACGGTGCGGCCGGGCGGCGAGGTGCGCTGGCACCAGTGGACCAAGCGCGCCCTCTATGACGGTGACGGGAAGCTCCTGGAGTACCAGGCCGTGGGGCGCGACATCACCGAACAGAAGCGGGCGCAGGAAGCGCTGCGCGACAGCCGCGCGCTCCTGCGCGCCGTCATCGACGCCGTGCCGGCGACGATCAACGTCAAGGACTGCGACGGCCGCTACGTGCTGGTGAACGCGGCGCTGGCGAACGGCCTCCGCCAAGCCGTCGATGACTTTCCCGGCCAGGGCCCGGCCGATTTCTATCCCGAGTCCTACGCGGCGCGCGTACGCGCGCGCGACGCCGAGATCATCGCGACGGGCATCCCGACCGGCCTCTACGAGCTGGAATACACCGACCGCGACGGCCGGGCGAGCACCTGGCTCGCCACGGCGGTGCCGCTGCGCGACGACATCGGCGCGGTCAAGTACGTCGTCAGCGTCGCCCTCGACATCACGCAGCGCAAGCGCGCCGAGGAGGCGCTGCGCGAAAGCCGGGCGCTGCTGCGCGCCGTCATCGACGCCGTGCCCGCGACGATCCGCGTCAAGGACCGCAATCTGCGCTACGTGCTGGTCAACCGGGCGCTCGCCAGCTATCACGACTTGCCGGTCGAGGCCTTCGCGGGCAAGGAGCCGGCCGATTTCTACGGCGAGTCCTACGCCGCCGAGTTGCAGGCGCGCGACGCCAAGGTCATCGCCACGGGCGAGCCGATCGGCCTCTACGAGACGGACTATGCCGAAAGCGATGGCCGGGTGACGACGTGGCTTGCCACCTCGGTCCCGCTGCGCGACGACAGCGGCGCGGTCAAGTATGTCGTCGGCGTCAGCCTGGACATCACCCCGCGCAAAGAGGCCGAACGGGCGCTGGCCGAAAGCGAGCGCAACGTTCGCCAGCTGATCGAGGCGCAGACCGAACTGGTCACCCGCTTCCGGCCGGATACCGCCATGACCTTCGTCAACCCCGCCTATTGCCGCTATCACGGCCAGCCGTTCGAGGCGCTGCTGGGCGCCAAGTGGATCGAGCAGGTCCACGCGGACGACCGCCCGGCGATCGAGCAGTTCCTGGCCGCGCTGACGCCGGAGAATCCGTCCGGCGTGTGCGAGCACCGCGTCGTGCTGGCCAGCGGCGAGGTCCGCTGGCAGCAATGGTCGGACACCGCCCGTTTCGATGCCGGCGGCCGGGCGATCGAGTTTCAATCGGTCGGACGCGACGTCACCGCGAGAAAGCTGGCGGAACAGCAG
>JBGPEQ010000497.1:0-3571 GCA_041482855.1 Dongiaceae bacterium
GATCGAACGGGCGCGCCGCCGGCCGGTCGAAAATCTCGACGCCTATGATCTCTATCTCCGCGCGCTGCCGCACGTTTACGCCTTTCGTCCCGATGAAAATCTGGCCGGGCTGGAACTGCTGCGAAAGGCCATCGATCTCGATCCCACCTATGCGCCCGCCCTTGCTTATGCCGCATGGTGCCTTGAGCAACGGGTGGTGCGGGGCTGGCCGCCGGTCGGCCAAGACGACGGGGGGACAGCGGTCGCGCTCGCCCGCCGGGCGATTGCGGCCGGCAGCGAGGATGCGATGGCGCTGGTCGCTGCCGGTTTCGTCCTGGTGATGGTGGCGCGGGACTATGACACCGGTCTCGACGCCGTGCGCCGCGCGCTTGAACTCAACCCCGGCGCCGGGTTGGTCGTCCTTTTCTCGGCTGGTGCGGCGGCTTTTGGCGGCGATCCGGAAGACGCGCTGGTCCATGCGGAGCGGGCCATGGCCCTGAGCCCGTTGGATCCCGGCTTCTTCATGTTTCTGAGCATTGCCGGGCTTGCCCATCTCCTGAGCGGCCGACCCGGACCCGCATTGGAACTGGCCAAGAGATCGGCTGCCCTCTATCCCGATTGGGACACGACCTACTGGGTCCTGGTCCCTGCCTATGTCCAGCTTGACCGACTGGCGGATGCGCGCGCCGCGCTTGCCAAGCTCGTGTCGCTGTCGCCCGGATTGACGGTGTCGAGCGCCCGACAGCGTCTGCCGATCAGGAACCGCGCATCGTTGGACTTGATCCTCGACGGCCTCCGCAAGGCGGGGTTGCCGGACTAGCGACCGGTTGCCCAGGGATCGCGATTTCGATGCAGGTCGGCTTCTGGCACATCTGCGACTTGCGGACGGCGCCAGAGGACGATCGCTGTCGATTGATCAGCCGACCCGACCCTCCCGAGGGTGGCGCCCGCCATGCCGACCGGTCATCGGCATGGCGGCGCCGCGAACGGCCTAGCCCTGGCGCGGTGCGGTCAGCGGACGCACGCCGAGCGCCGTCTCCACATTGCCGATGTGGTTGTGGATGGTGATCCGCGCCGAGCCGGCGAAGAGCAGGCCGACGGCGCTCAGATTGGCATCCATCAGCAGGCTGCCGGAGTCGCCGCCCGCCGACATCGCCGTCGTGAGGATCTGATGCCGGAACTGCGCCGTGCCGCCGGGATAGCCGCCGACGAGGACCGTCGCGTTGACGGCGAGCACGCGCCCCACGGTCACCTGGGTCGTGCGCCCGACCTTGATGACCGTGCTGCCGACGAAGGCCTGGTCGACGCCGCGCGGCATGACGATGCCGATGATGGAGCTGGTGACGTTGCGGCTGTAGGTCGGCCGCGCCACCGCCGCATCGACCAGATTGTAGCCGGTCATGCCGAAGACGATCGGTTCGAAGCGCTCGAGCGTCGCCACCCCGTCGGCCGGAAACACGCCGCCGTCGAACGGGCCCGGCTGCAGGATCAGGTCGCCCGGCTTGCCGAGGTTGCTCGCGGCGAGCACGTGATTGTTGCTGAGGATCAGGTAGTCCCCGGCGCATTCCTCGCGGAAGCGGTTGCAGTCGCAATCCTTCTCCACCTTGCAGCAGCAGCGCCTGATGTCGCGGACCAGGCAGCCGAAGGTGCCGGCCGTGATGTTGTGGTGGCCGATGCTGTAGCCGGGCAGCGCGGGACGCACCCGCGCATTGAAGACCAGCGGCTCCAGCTTGCCGACCTCGACGACGTCGGTCGGGACGCCGTCGATTTCCGGCGCGATGCGCGCCGCCTTCGCCACCTCGGCCAGCGCCGGCTTCTTCTCGACGAGGACGGTTAGGGCCCACTTCTTGATCGGCTTGTCGCCCTTCACCTTGAGGCTGGCGGCGACACCGACGACGTTCTCGAGGCAGAGCAGCTCGCGCTCGTGCTTGTCCTGGACCTCGGCGATCTTCGCCGTGCCCTCGATCTCCTCGGACCGTTCGATGACGTCCGCCTGCTTGCCCTTGAAGAAATCTTGCCACGCCGATGCCACCTTCTGACCGGCGCTATGCTCTGCCTTCGTCCACTCGCTCAAGCGTTCCATGACGGGACCTCCTGGGGTTGGTCAATGTTGTGCAGTCTCCCAGGAGTCGATGCGCGCGTTCGTCCGGCGCCGCTGTGATGCGGCGCACAACCGTGCGTGACAAAGCTGTGATAACTACGCCGGCAGCGGCGTGAGCGGGCCGGTTTCGACGACGTCTACTGGTATGCCTTCGATATCGCTCGGCAGCAGATCCTTCGCAGCGAGGCGTTTGCGCGGCAGCTTGCGCTCGACATAGACGACGAGGCAGGGCTCGCCGGTGGGCTTGCCGCTGCGCGTGCGAATGCCGGTCGCCACGCCGATTACGTTCGGATAGCGCAGGAGCTCCGCCTCATGGCGCTGCTGGATCTCGGCGATCCGCGCCTCGTGCGCGAGATCCGGCTGTCGGCCGCGGCCGCCCTGTTGTTCGCCCTTGGCGAAGAACTCCTCCCAGGCCTTGCCGCTCCGCTTGCCCGCTTTCTCCTGCTTCTTCGTCCAGTTTGGCCCGAGTTCGCGTTTCATCGTCCTTCCTCCGAGGCCGCCAACAGTATCACAAACTCGAGGTGGTGCCTGTCCGCGCGCGTTCAACGGTCCGGGGCAACGCCGGACAGGAAATCCGGGATGGGGCGTCCTTGGGAGATCAGGAAGGCGACCATGGGGCCGACCACCTGTCGCACCGCCGGTCGCGCCGTCATCCGGTCGCGCCATCGGCGCAGCCTGGGCGTGGCATCGGTCATGGGCGCGCCCATGCGGGCGCCGAAGAGCTGCGCCATGTAGAACGCGATATCGGCGTATGAGTAAGCGCCGGCGAGAAACTCGCGGTCCGCCATGAGCGCTTCCATCTCCTCATAGAAGCGGGCGGCCGCGCTGCGGGCGGCGATGGCAGCGGGGTCTTGCGGCGTTTCCTGGAGCCCCATCAGCCTGATGATAGGGGGAAAGTAGACCTCGTCGGATTTGTGTTCGAGCAGGCGCGCCTGCGCCCGCGCGTCAGTCTCGGCAGGCCAGAGGGCGGGCGAGGGCTTCAAATCCTCCAGATATTCGAAGATCTGCGTGGAATCGAAGATCTCGAGATCGCCGTGGATCAGCACGGGTACCTGCCGCTTCGGATTGATCCTGACGACTTCCGGATGCTTCGGCTCGTAGCCCCGGCCCATGTCGAAGGGAACCATGACGAGTTCGAAATCCAGGCCCTTCTCCCGCGCGGCGATCTCCGCCTTGGCCCCGAACATGCTCAAGGGGCCGGAGAACAGGCGGAACCGTGCGGGGCCTGCACTCATGCTTCACCCGTTGGATTCGCCGGCGTAGGTTTCACGCGGAGGCGCGGAGATTGTTGTAGGGGCGAGCGGCGCTCGCCCGTCTGTCCGCGCCCACATGTCGGCAATCGGATCTCGCCCCTCGAAGGGCGAGCGCCGCTCGCCCCTACACATGCTCGGGCATAGTCCAGGCCGCCCCAATAAGAATGTCCGCGTCCTCCGCGTCTCCGCGTGCGAAAAGTCTCGTGCGGCACGACGCAACCTTCAAATTCGATTGCCC
>JBGPEQ010000498.1:0-3566 GCA_041482855.1 Dongiaceae bacterium
CGCAATCGACGGACATAAATTTCGCCGCCAACCCCTCCTATCTCACCGGCGCCGCCGTCCTCATCCTGCTGGCGCTGCTCTATCTGGCCCACCGCCACTATCGCCAGATCCTGCGCGACCGCGACCGTTGCGCTGCCGATGCCGCCGTTTCCGCCGCCGCCCTCGACACGGATACCGAGGGCGTCGCCCTCTGGCGCCGCGATTCCCACCATATCGAGGTGCCGCCCCGGCTGGCGGCGCTGCTCGGCCTTGCCGGCAAGCCCACGGCCACTGTCGACGATCTCGCCGCCTGCATGGCCCTCGAGGACGGCGCCGGCTTCGCCTCGGCGGCGCTCCAGCTGCGGGTCGACGGCACCCCCTTCGAGCTCACGGCCGACGCCATCGACGGCAAGCGCCGGCTGCAGATCACCGGCGCCCGCCTCACGGTCCCCGAATATGGCGAGGTCGACCGCCTGGCCTTTCGCGACGCCTCCAAGTCGCTCGACCAGATGCGCGAGGTCGAGCGCAGCCGCAACCGCCTGGCCGCCATCCTCGACAGCCTGCCCATGCCGGTGTGGCTGCGCCGCCCCGATCTCTCGCTCCTCTACGGCAACGCCGCCTATGCCCGCGCCGTCGATGCCGGCCGCGAGGAGGCCATCGCCCGCAGCCTCGAATTCACCAGCGGCGCCGACAAGGCGAGCGGCCAGGCCCTGGCCCGCCGCGCGCTCGAGCGCAACGCCACCCAGAGCGAGGAGAAGCACGTCGTGGTCGTCGGCGACCGCCGCCTCTACGAGATCGTGGAGACGCCGCTGCCGGGCATCGGCCCCGGGATCCACATCGTCGGCCGCGCCCTCGACAAGACCGCCCTCGAGGAGAGCCGCGGCGAGCTGGCCCGCCATGTCGGCGCCCATGGCGACGTGCTGGAGAGCCTCTCCACCAGCATCGTCATCTTCGGCCCCGACCAGCGCCTCAAGTTCTTCAACAACGAATACATCAAGCAGTTCGGCCTCGACGACGATTTCCTCGAAAGCGAGCCGCTGCTGGGCGAGGTGCTGGAGGCCCTGCGCGAGCGCCGCAAGCTGCCGGAGCAGCTGGACATGCCGCGTTACAAGAAGGATATCGCGCGCGAGCTCATGAGCCTGCTGAGCCCGCGCGAGGAGCTGCTCCACCTGCCCGACGAGACCACCATCCGCATGGTCGCCACACCCCATCCCTTCGGCGGCGTCGTCATCACCTACGAGGACGTGACGGATACCCTGCGCGTCGAGCGCCTCTACAACACCCTCATCCAGGTCCAGCGCGAAACCCTCGATCACCTCTTCGAAGGCATCGTGGTGTTCGGCAGCGACGGCCGGCTGAAGCTCAGCAACCCCGCCTACGCCCGCATCTGGGGCCTGCAGGACGGCGACCTCCAGGGCGAGCCCCACGTCTCCGTCATCGTCGATCGCATCCGCGCCTACTTCCCGGCCCACCTGCACTGGCCGCGCCTGCGCCAGCGCATCATCAGCCGCGTCAATGACCGCGACGGCCGCACCGGCCGCCTCGACCGCAGCGACGGCTCGGTGCTGGTGTTCTCCTCGCTGCCGCTGGCCGATGGCGGCTGCCTCTACACCTACCTCGACGTCACCGACAGCACGCGGGTGGAGCGCGCGCTGCGCGAGCGCAACGCCGCGCTCGAAACCGCCGACCGCCTGAAATCCGAATTCATCGCCAACGTCTCCTACGAGCTGCGCACGCCCTTGAACGCCATCATCGGCTTCGCCGAGATCCTCCATCACGCCTATTTCGGCGCCCTCAACGAGCGCCAGACCGAATATGCCCAAGGCATCCTCGATGCCTCGAACCGCCTGATCACCCTGATCAACGACATCCTCGATATCGCCACCATCGAGGCCGGCTATCTCCAGCTCGAGCTGGCGCCGGTGGATGTCCGCTCGCTCCTGGCCAGCGTCGAGACCTTCGCGGTCGAGCGCGCCCGCAACCGCAACCTGCAGTTCGCCATCGACTGCCCGGAGGGCATCGGCACGCTCATGGGCGACGAGCGCCGGCTGAAGCAGGCGATCTACAACATCGTCAGCAACGCCATCAAGTTCACGCCGCCCGGCGGCCGCATCGTCATCTCGGCGCGCCGCGAGGACGCCGACATGGCCATCACCGTCACCGACACCGGCATCGGCATCGACCCGCAGGACCAGGGCATCGTGTGGGAGAAGTTCGCGCGCATCTCCAGCCAGGGCCACCCCACCGGCGCCGGCCTCGGCCTCGCCCTCGTCAAGAAGCTGATCGAGCTGCACCAAGGCACCGTCGAGCTCCACTCGACCCCGGGCGAAGGCACGCAAGTGACCTGCAACATCCCCATCGCCGGCCCGGTCGCCAAGCCGGAGGCGCAGGCGGCGGATTGAGGGGGGCCTCGTAGGGGCGGGCTGCGCCCGCCCGTGTCTGCGCGCGACCGGTCATCGCCTTCATGTCATCGCCCTCATGGGCACGCCCGCGCTCCCCATGTATAATGTCCGCGTCGGCAGTAGCGGAGCGGCGATGACAACGCGAGATCTGGTCGTGCACAGCGACCCCGAAATCATGGGCGGCGTGCCGGTCTTCGTGGGCACGCGCGTCCCCATCAAGAACCTCTTCGATTGCCTGGAGGCTGGCGACAGCCTCGACAGCTTCCTCGACTCCTTCCCATCCGTGACGCGCGCGCAGGCCGTCGCCGTCCTCGAAATCGCCCGCGAGGCGCTCACGGCCGATGCGCATCCTGCTTGATGAATCGCTGCCGCGTGAACTGGTGCGGGAGCTGCCGGGGCATTTTGTCAGGACCGTCGTCCAGATGGGTTGGGCGGGACGCAAGAATGGCGAACTGTTGCGGCTTGCGTCCGCAGAGTTCGACCTGTTGCTCACCGCGGATCGGAACCTGGAGCATCAGCAGAACCTCGCTCGGGTCGGCGTTGGGATCGCGGTACTGATCGGACGCACGAACCGCATCGAGGATCTGCGTCCGCTGCTTCCCGCCTTGCTCGCCGCGATTTCGAATGTTCGCCCCGGGCAGCTCGTTCGCTTCGGCGTCTGAGGGGGGCCGCTGTTGGAATCGGGGCTCCGGTGCGGGTATGGTTCGTGGAGCCGGGCGAAGAAGTCCCCCGGCTCGTGACGGCTCATCCGGCGGCAAGGAAGACATCATGATTCGCGAACTCGATACTGTCGTCCTGACGACCGACCTGCCGGCGCACGGCCTCAAGCGCGGCGACGTCGGCACGGTCGTGCTGCTGCACAAGTCCGGCGGCTATGAGGTGGAATTCATGACCCTCGATGGCGAGACCGTCGCGGTGGTATCGCTGACCGCCGAACAGGTCCGCCCGATCGGCCGCCGCGAAATCGCCAACGCCCGGGCCCTGCCGTCCACGGCAGCGTAGAGGCGACCGTCGACGCCGCGAGCGTCCCCAAGTCGATCCATCCTCTCGCTGCCGCTCTACAGGAGTACCCGATGAAGGAAGTGGCGCTGTCTGAGGTGAAGGACGACCTGTCCAAATATCTGCGTCTCGCCGAAAGGGAGACCGTGGTGATCACGCGTCACGGCCGCCCGGCCGGCATGCTCA
>JBGPEQ010000499.1:0-3564 GCA_041482855.1 Dongiaceae bacterium
AAGGAGAAGGCAGGCACGCACCGCGAGAACGCCTCCGCCGGCCTCTACGTCTATCCCAACCTGATGGCGGCCGACATCCTGCTCTACAAGGCCACCCACGTGCCCGTGGGCGAGGACCAGAAGCAGCACCTGGAGCTGGCGCGCGACATCGCCCAGAAGTTCAACAACGATTTCGGCGTGACCTTCTTCCCGCTGCCGGAGCCGCAGATCTTCGGCGCCGCCACCCGTGTCATGTCCCTGCGCGACGGCGCCAAGAAGATGAGCAAGTCCGATCCGTCCGATTACAGCCGCATCAACATGACCGACGATTCCGACGCCGTCGCGCTCAAGATCCGCAAGGCCAAGACCGATCCCCACCCGCTGCCCGGTCCAGAGGCATTGACGCCCGACGGCACCCTCGATCCGGCCAAGGAGGCCGAACGCCCCGAAGCCTACAACCTGCTGGGCATCTACGCGGCCCTCTCGGACAAGTCGCTGAAGGAGGTCCTCCCCGAGTTCGCCGGCCGCGAGTTCTCGTTCTTCAAGCAGGTGCTGACCGACCTCGCCGTGGCTACCGTCGGCCGGATCGGCAACGAGATGAAGCGGCTGATGAACGACCCCGCCGAGATCGACGCCGTCCTGCGCGACGGCGCCCAGCGGGCCCGCGCCATCGCCGAGCCCATCCTGCGCGAGGCCGAAGACATCGTCGGCTTCCTCCGCCCCTAGCGGCAATTCCTCCCCCACGCAGTGGAGGAGGTTAGGCGGGGGTCTTTCCGCGACTGTGCCTCTCGCACCTTGCGCCGGACGATGTTCGAGATCACCTAGTAGATACCCCACCCTCGGAACCCGCACCCTCCATGGACGACAACCTCACCCTCGAAAGCCAGCCAAGCCGGCGCTGGCGCTTCCTGCCGAGCTTCAGCTCGGGAGGAAGACGCCGGCGCGTGCTGCTGTGTGTGCTTGCAGTCCTCTTGCTCGTCATCCTGCTCTACTACCCGGTCGGCGCGTTCATCGTTGACAATATCGACGACGACCTCAATTTCGGACCGGGCGACGTCGCGCCGAACGCCAGCCGCAGCGTCGCCATGGCCGCTGCCCTTGTCGACCGCGAGGCGCGTCAGCATTCCTGGCCGGCCAACCATCCGTGGTTCCTGCCGGGCGCCGTCCTCGACAACATGCCGAACTACCAGCAGGGCATCATCCAGGCGCTGCGGCGCTTTACGCAGGAAATGACCGACCAGATCGGCCGCGCCCGCGGCTCCAGCCAGGCCGATCCCGATCTCGAACAGGCGCGCAGCTCGCTCAACTACGCCAGCGACATCTGGGTATGGAACATCAGCATCTCCATCTTTCCGACGGCGACGTCGCCGCAGCAATACAAGGCTGCCGAAGAGGCCCTCATCAGCTACAACAAGCGCCTCGCGGCCGGCACGGCGGTATTCGACCGGCGGGCGGACAACCTGCTGGCCACGCTCGACCGCATCGCCAAGGACGTCGGCTCGTCCTCGGCCGCCATCGAGCAGCAGATCGAGCAGCATTCGGGCGACTGGCTCGACTTCCAGGCCGACGACCGCTTCTACCGCACCAAGGGCGAGCTCTATGCCTACGCGCTGCTGCTGCGCGAACTCGGCAAGGACTTCGATCCCGTGATCAAGGAGCGCGGGCTGCAGACCGTGTGGACCAACATGATCGACAACCTGGTCACCGCGGCCGCGCTGCATCCCTGGGTCGTCATCAACGGCGCGCCCGACAGCCAGGTCATGCCGAGCCATCTGGCGGGCCAGGGCTTCTTCCTGCTGCGGGCGCGCGCCCAGATGTACGAGATCATGGACATCCTGACGAAATAGGCTTTGGGAGCTTTCCTCTGGGATTTACGGCGTGTAAGTTAGCCTCAGGAATCCCGCCGTCGTGCGGCGGTCCGACCCAACAAGAAGCGCGCGCGAGCCGCCCGATGATCCTGCCCGACTGAGGTCTCGGCCATGCAGATCTACCTGCCGATCGCCGAGATTTCCTTGAACATACTCCTGTTGCTGGGCATCGGCACCGCAGTCGGTTTTCTCTCGGGCATGTTCGGCGTCGGCGGCGGCTTCCTGCTGACCCCTATCCTCATCTTCATCGGCGTGCCGCCGCCCATCGCCGTCGCCACCCAGGCCAATCAGGTCGTGGGCTCCTCGGTCTCCGGCCTGCTCGCCCATTGGAGCCGGGACAATGTCGACTTCAAGATGGGGTCGGTGCTGCTGGCCGGCGGCTTCATCGGCTCGACCGTGGGCGTGGTGCTGTTCGGCGTCCTCAAGCGGATCGGTCAGATCGATCTGGTCATCAACCTCGCCTACGTCTTCCTGTTGACCGGCGTCGGCGCCCTCATGCTGTTCGAAAGCCTGCGCGCCATTCTGCGGCTGCGCCGCCGGGGCGGTGCGCCGCGCAAGCTGCATCAGCACACCTGGGTGCACGGCCTGCCGCTGAAGATGCGCTTCCGCCGCTCCCGGCTCTACATCAGCGCGCTGCTGCCCCTCGGCCTCGGCTTCGTCATCGGCATCCTGTCGGCCATCATGGGCGTCGGCGGCGCCTTCCTGATGGTGCCGGCCATGATCTACCTGCTGGGCATGCCGACCCGCATCGTCGTCGGCACCTCGCTGTTCCAGACCATCTTCGTGACCGCCAACGTCACCTTCCTGCAGGCGGTGCAGAACCACACGGTCGATGTCGTCCTCGCCTTCGTCCTGTTGGTCGGAGGCGTCATCGGGGCCCAGATCGGCGGCCGCGTCGGTGCCCGCCTGCCGGCCGAGTATGTGCGGGTGCTGCTGGCGGTGCTCGTACTGATGCTGGGCCTGCGGCTGTCATCCGAGCTGATCGTGTCGCCGGCGGAGCTGTACTCCATCGCGCTGGTCGGGGGCGGTCCATGAGCGCCGCTCCACGGACATTGGTGCGCGCCGCCTGCCTCACGATGCTGCTGCTCTGCCTTGGCACGGGTGCTCGCGCGGATGATCTGTTCCTTGGCGATCTCATGGACCACCGGATCAGCATCACGACCGGCTTCGCGGGTACCGACGTCTTCATCTACGGCGTGAAGCAGGGGCAGGGCGATGTCGTCGTCGTCTTCCGCGGTCCGCGGGTGGACTATGCCATCCGCCGCAAGGAACGGATTGCCGGCATCTGGCTGAACACGGATCGCGTGGATTTCAAGGGTGTCCCCAGCTTCTACGCCATCGCCAGCAGCAAGCCTCTCGATGACGTGGTGTCGCCGAAAGTCCAGGCGAGCGGAGAGATCGGCGTCGGTCACCTGAAACTGGCGCCCGCGGAGGACGTCGACTCCGCAGACGTCGCGCCGTTCGCCGACGCTCTGGTCCGAGTCAAAAAGTCCACGGGACTCTATCAGGGAGACGTCGCGCCTATCACACTCGACCCCAGGCCACTATTCAGCGGCCGCGTACACTTCCCCGCCAATGTGCCGACCGGCACCTACGACGTCACGGTGATGCTGTTCAATGGCGGCGAGATGGTCACCGAAAACACGGCCGTGTTGCAGATCAGCAAGGGCGGCGCCGACGCCTGGGTCTACGAACGTGCGCACGATCAGGCGGCCGC
>JBGPEQ010000500.1:0-3552 GCA_041482855.1 Dongiaceae bacterium
CTTGGCTGAATCGGGGAGTGCGCGAAACTTGGAGAGCGAATGCCACATCTGCGCGGGCGTGCCTTCGAACAATCGACCGCAGCCCAGCGCGAACAACGTGTCGCCGCAAAAAAGCGCGTTCGATTCGGCGAACCAGTAGGCGATGTGGCCGCGGGTATGGCCGGGGATGAACAGTATCTCGGCGACGGCGCCGCCGAGCGCGAAGCGATCGCCCTCCTGGACGCCGGCATCGATGCCGGGAATGCGCTCCTGGTCGTAGCCGGGGCCGATCACCATGCAGTCGGTGGCCTGCTTGATCTCGAGATTGCCGCCGGTGTGGTCCCAGTGATGGTGCGTGCTCAGCACATAAGTGATGCGCCAGCCGCGGGCGCGCGCCGCCGCCAGCACCGGCCGCGCCTCCGAGGGATCGACGACGGCCGTCGTCCCCGTGGCGCTGTCGTGCAGCAGGTAGGCGTAGTTGTCCTTGAGCAGGGGAACGAGTTCGATGTCGAGGGAGGACATGGGGGAGAAGCTCTCAGCTGTCAGCTATCAGCTATCAGCGATCGGCGCCGAAGCGTCAAGCGTGACCGACATGTTAACTGATTGCTTACCGTTGAGAGCTGATAGCTGACAGCTGACAGCTGACAGCTTTCTGCTATCCTACGCCCATGTGGAACGACGTCGTCGATCTCCGCGATTTCTACGATACGCGGCTGGGGCAGGTGACCCGGCACCTGATCCGCCGGCGCGTCCGGGCCCTGTGGCCCGATCTGCGCGGCCAGTCGCTCCTGGGCCTCGGCTATGCCACGCCCTATCTGCGCCAGTTCCGCGACGAGGCCGAGCGGGTGCTGGCGATCATGCCGGCCGGGCAGGGGGTGCTGGCCTGGCCGCCGGAGGGCCCCAACGCCGTGGCGCTGGCCGAGGAGACCGAGCTGCCGCTGCCGGACATGTCCGTCGACCGGGTGCTCCTGGTCCACGGCCTCGAATGCGGCGAGCAGGTGCGGGACATGCTGCGCGAAGTCTGGCGTGTCATGTCCGGGAGCGGGCGGCTGCTGATCGTCGTCCCCAACCGGCGCGGCATCTGGGCCCGCACCGATCGCACGCCCTTCGGCCAGGGATTGCCCTATTCGCCGCCCCAGCTCTCCCGTCTCTTGCGCGATAACCTCTTCACGCCGATCCAGTCCAGCCAGGCGCTGTTCATTCCGCCGATCCGCTCGACCACGCTGCTGCGCACCGCGCCGGCCTGGGAGCGCATCGGCGGGCGCTGGCTGCCGCGTTTTGCCGGCGTCGTGCTGATGGAGGCCGGAAAGCAGCTCTATGCCGCCACGGCCGTGCGCGCCAAACGCCAGCGCCGGCCGGTCATCGTGCCGTTCCCCCAGCCGGCGGCGGGGCGATCGTCCCAGCGGCGCGGGCTCTCTCCGACCCTAGCCCCGCCGCAATAGAAACAGCCCCTGCTCGCCGAACAGGTTGGCGGCGCCGATCGAGCGGATCGGGCTCGGCCGGCCGCTGCGGCTGATGGCCGTGCCCTGCTCGACGACGATGCCAAGCTCCTCGCACAGGCCCATGAAATCCAGGATCGTGCAGAAGTGGATGTTGGGGGAGTCGAACCATTGCAGCGGCATCGAGTCGGTCACGGGCATGCGGCCGCGCGTCAGCAGCTGCCAGCGCACCCGCCAATGGCCGAAATTGGGGAACGAGACGATGGCGCGCCGGCCGATGCGCACCAGCTGCCTCAGCACCTGGTGAGGCTTGCGCGTCGCCTGCAGGGTCTGGCTCAGCACGATGTAATCGAAGGCGTCGGATGGATAGTCTTTCAGGTCGGTATCGGCGTTGCCCTGGATGACCGACAGGCCATGGGTAACGCAGGCATTGACGCCGGCCTGGCTGATCTCGACGCCGCGCCCGTCGACACCCTTGGCATGGACGAGGTAGTCCAACAACGCCCCGTCGCCGCAGCCGACATCGAGCACGCGCGATTTCGGCGCGATCATCTCGGCGATCAGCTGCAGATCGATGCGGATGCCGGTGGACGGGGCGGCGTCGCCACGGCGGCCGATAACTGCGGTGGCACTCACATCCGTGCTTCCCTCGACGGCCATGCCTGCAGGACCGCTTAAAGTTTGAACCGCAGAGACGCAGAGACGCAGAGAAGCATCACGAACGGCCCAGCACCAAGCGTTTGATGCCCTCCTTGAGGACGGGCGCATGGAAGTTAAGTATCAATCCTGTCGTTGTTCCGCTGAGTCGCAGGTAGGTGAGCAATTGCGCCTCGTGCACGGGCAGAATGCGTTCGACGGTCTTCAGCTCCGCTATCAGAACGTCCTCGACTACAATATCCATTCGGTAGGCGCAGTCCAGGTGCACCGATTTGTAGACCACGGGCAGCGGCACTTGCCGTTTGAAATGGATGTCGTGCGACGTCAACTCGAAGCAGAGGCATTCCTCATAGGCTGATTCGAGCAGACCGGGTCCCAATGCGCGATGGACTTCGATGGCTAAGCCGATCACGCGGCTCGTAAGCGCATCCGGTGCATCAATCATCTCTGCGCCTCTGCGTCTCTGCGGTTAATCTTTTTGCTTAGAGTAATCAGAGGCCGCGGTGCTCGGCGCAGCCGTCGAGGAAGCCGCGCAGGGTGGCGAAGAATTCTGGCTCTTCCAGGAGGAAGGCGTCGTGGCCCTTGTCGCTTTCGATCTCCACGAAGCTGACGTTAGCGGCGACAGCGTTGAGGGCATGCACGATGGCCCGGCTCTCGCTGGTCGGGAACAGCCAGTCGCTGGTGAAGGAGACCAGGCAGAAGCGCACGGGCGTATTGCGGAAGGCGTTCGGCACCGAGCCGAACTCGACGGCGAGGTCGAAATAGTCCATGGCCCGGGTGATGTAGAGATAGGAGTTGGCGTCGAAGCGGTCGACGAAGGAGGAGCCCTGATAGCGCAGATAGCTTTCGACCTGGAAGTCGGCGTCGAATCCGTAGGTGACGGCGGAGCGATCCTGCAGGTTGCGGCCGAACTTGCGGTGCAGCGCCGCCTCCGACAGATAGGTGATGTGGGCGGCCATGCGGGCGACGGCCAGGCCGCGGCTGGGATTGCGGCCCTGGACCTGATAGTCGCCGCTGCACCAGTCGGGATCGGCCACAATGGCCTGCCGGCCGACCTCGTGGAAGGCGATGTTCTGCGCGGTGTGGCGGGAGGCGCCGGCGATCGGCACGGCGGCGAACACGGCTTGCGGGTAGGCGGCCGCCCATTGCAGCGCCTGCATGGCGCCCATGGAGCCGCCGGTGACGCAAAACAGCCGCTCGATGCCGAGATGGTCGATGAGGAGCTTCTGCGCCCGCACCATGTCGCCGACGGTGATGACGGGGAAGCCGAGGCCGTAGGGCTTGCCGGTGCGCGGATTGATCTCCTTCGGGCCCGTGGTCCCCATGCAGCCGCCGAGCACATTGGTACAGATCACGAAGTAGCGGTCGGTATCGAACGGCAGGCCGGGGCCGACCGCGAGTTCCCACCAGCCGGGCTTGCCGGTCAGCGGGTGGATCTCGGCGGCGAACTGGTCGCCCGAGAGGGCGTGACATAGCA
>JBGPEQ010000501.1:0-3551 GCA_041482855.1 Dongiaceae bacterium
GCGGATCCATTCGAGTTCGTGGGCGAGCGTGCGCTGGCGCGCCTGCTCCTGCTTTTCCTCCTGCGCCAGCCGCTGCTGCTTCTGCTCCAGCCAGGACGAGTAGTTGCCCTCCCAGGGAATGCCGCGGCCGCGGTCGAGCTCCAGGATCCAGCCGGCGACGTTGTCGAGGAAGTAGCGGTCGTGGGTGACGGCCACCACGGTGCCGGGATAGTCGTGCAGGAAGCGCTCCAGCCACGCCACCGATTCGGCGTCGAGATGGTTGGTCGGCTCGTCCAGCAGCAGCAGGTCGGGCTTCTGCAGCAGCAGGCGGCACAGCGCCACCCGCCGGCGTTCGCCGCCGGAGAGCTTACTGACCTCGGCGTCGCCGGGCGGGCAGCGCAGGGCGTCCATGGCGATATCGACGGTGCGCTGCAGGTCCCAGGCATCGGCGGCCTCGATCTTCTCCTGCAGATCGGCCTGTTCTGTGATCAGCTGCTCCATCTCTTCGGCGGTGACTTCCTCGCCCAGCCGGGCGCTGATCTCATCGAAGCGATCGAGCAGCGCCACGGTCGACGCCATGCCGACGAGCACGTTGCCCTGCACGTCCTTCTCGGGATCGAGCTGCGGCTCCTGATGGAGATACCCGACCGTGACGCCCTCGGCCGCCCAGTTCTCGCCGGCCACGTCCTTGTCGAGCCCGGCCATGATCTTCAGCAGCGTCGACTTGCCGGCGCCGTTGAGGCCGAGCACGCCGATCTTGGCGCCCGGAAGGAACGACAGCCAGACGTTCTCCAGGACCTTCCGCCCGCCCGGATAGATCTTGGTCAGGCCCTTCATCACGTAGATGTACTGATAGGCGGCCATCGGCGGCTCCGGCGGTTGCAGGGGCGGTCGTTCTAGCGAAAGGCGCCGCCCGCCGCAATGTCGGCCGAACGGCGAAACGGCGGCAGCACGCGCTGGCTGCAATCGGGCCGCTCGCACAGCCGGCACGTCGAACCGATCGGCACGGCCGCGGCGCCGGCAAGGTTGAGGCCGTCGGCATACACGAGCGCACCGGCAAACGCGACATCGCAGCCGATCTCGACACGACTGAAAGCGCCCCGCGATCGAACAGGGCCGCAGCCTCGCTGGCTGCGGCCCGTTCCTTTCAGTCCCGCTAGTGCGTGAGGCCGAGGGAATTGCGGCGGAGATTGAGCTGCGCCCGCTCGCGCGCGGCGGCATCGACGTGGCGCAGATGGTCGAGCGAGCTCAGCGTTTCCGCGGGCATCGCCTCGAGCGTGCGTTCGACCGTGGCGGCGATGTCGAGGAAGCCGATCTGGCCCTTGAGGAAGGCATGCACCGCCACTTCGTTGGCGGCGTTCAGCACGGCCGGCGCCGTCCCGCTGGCCTTGAGCGCCTCGCGCGCCAGCTGCAGGGCCGGGAAGCGAATCGGGTCCGGCGCTTCGAACGTGAGAGACCCGATCGCGGCCAGATCCAGACGCTTGGCCGGAGTCGGCATGCGCTTCGGCCAGGCCAGCGCGTAGGCGATGGGCGTGCGCATGTCCGGGCTGCCGAGCTGCGCCAGCACGGACCCATCGGTGTAGGCGACCAGGCTATGCACGACCGACTGCGGATGCACGACGATCTCGATCCGCGATTCCGGCAGCCCGAAAAGATGATGGGCCTCGATCAGTTCGAGGCCCTTGTTCATCATCGTTGCGGAGTCGACGGAGATCTTGGCGCCCATGTCCCAGTTCGGGTGTGCGACGGCCTGCGCCGGCGTGACGGCCGCCATGGCCGCCCGTGGCAGGGTCCGGAACGGGCCACCGGAAGCAGTCAGGATAATTTTCTCAACAGCATCGGCATGCTTGAAATCGAAGACCTGATAGATCGCGCTGTGCTCGGAATCGACGGGCAGCAGGGTGGCCCCATTGCGCGCGATCTCCGCCAGGATGAGCGAGCCGGCGCAGACCAGGGTCTCCTTGTTGGCGAGCGCCACGACCGCGCCGCGACGCACGGCGGCGAGCGTCGCTTCCAGTCCGGCGGCACCGACGATTGCGGCCATGACCCACTCGGCCGGCCGGCCGCCGGCTTCGGCAACGGCAGAAGTGCCCGCCGCCGCCTCGATCCCGCTGCCGCTCAGCGCCTCCTTGAGTTCGAAGTATTTCCCGGCATCGCCGACGACGGCGCAGCGGGCACCCAGCTCGCGGGCCTGTTCGGCCAGCAACTTGACGTTGCTGTAGGCCGTGAGCGCTTCGACCTCGAAGGCGCCGGGCTCGCGACGGATCAGATCGATCGTATTGCAGCCGACTGAGCCGGTTGAACCCAGCACCGTTATGCGCCGAGGCGCCGTCGCAAGTCTCGCTGCCGCCTGCTGCATCGATGCGTCCGCCCCCTTTCCGACTCGCTGCCTCGACCAGGTTATGCTGCGCCCCGACAAATGCGCCTGTCAACGCCGCAAAACTTAACGCTCGGCCGCGTGGTCACAGTACAACTTCCCCGTCGCTACCTGGAAGCCTGTTCCGGCGCAAGCTGATTCGACGGCATGACCGTGCCACCGCCATTCATCGATCGTGCGGCTGCCAGTGGCAGCGGGCTTGACCGCCCACGCGCCAGACCGCTCGCTGCACCGGCAAACACAACTTTCGATGCCGCAGCGCGACCTGCGGCGTTATTGTTATGGGCGGCCCCAGTGCGCGTCTGATATGAGGCACTCCGACGGTTTGGTAGGGCGGTGACCAGGATGAAACGACCGAGACTTGCATTCCTAGCTTGCAGGCGACGGGGTCGCCCAACGGCCGCGGCTTTCGTTCTGGTGCTGTGGTCCCTTTCGCAAGCTGCGGCGCACGCTCTCGTCGTTGCGTCGACGCCGACGGCGAACGCCACGGTCGACGGGCCGCTGGTGAACGGGCTGGTGCAGGCATGACGACAGCGGCCGTCGAGACGCCCTCGGGCAAGTCGACCGCGAGCGAGAACTTTCCGGTCGGATCGTTCCTGCTGCCGGCGCACTTGCGGCCGCATGTGGCGACCTTCTATGGCTTCGCCCGCGCCATCGACGACATCGCCGACAATCCGCAGCTGGCACCGGCCGACAAGATCGCCCGCCTCGACGGCTTCGCGGCGGCGCTCACCGGCAAGGCCGCCGGGCCGGGCTTCGAGAAGGCCGAGCGGCTGCGCGAGAGCCTGGCGGCGACGGGCGTGACGGCGCAGCACGGACTCGACCTGATCGCGGCCTTCAAGCTCGATGCCGTGAAGCTGCGCTATGCCGACTGGCGCGAGCTGATCGAGGGCTATTGCATGCTGTCGGCGGCGCCAGTGGGCCGCTACCTGCTCGACCTCCATGGCGAGGCGCGCTCGGGCTATCGCGCCTCGGACGCCCTCTGCAACGCCCTCCAGGTGCTCAACCACCTCCAGGACTGCCAGGACGACTACCGTCAGCTCGACCGCGTCTACCTGCCCCAGGATTGGCTGGCGGCCGCTCATTCCAAGGTGGAGGATCTCGAGGCGGTGGCCGCCAGCGCAGGCATGCGCCGAGTGATCGATCAGTGCCTCGACGGCAGCGATGAACTCATCGCCGTGGCGCGGACGCTGCC
>JBGPEQ010000502.1:0-3536 GCA_041482855.1 Dongiaceae bacterium
GGCGGTGAATGCGGCGGTTGCAAGCAGCCCCACCGTTGCCTTTGCTCGGCAGGACGTGAAGACGGCCGAAGCCGATGTGAAGCAGCAGGACGCCAGCCTGTATCCGGATATTCGCTTGGAACTGGAGACCTCGGTTGGCGACCATCTCGATGGCCGGACGACCACCGATTATGACGCCCGGGCTATGGTTGTATTGCGTTACAACCTCTATCGCGGCGGCGCCGATACCGCGCGCATCCGCGAATTCAAGTGGCGGCTGGCGGAGGCGATCGACGCCATGCACACGAACGAGCGCAAGGTCTCGGACGATGCGCGCGTGTCGTGGAGTGCGATCGAAGTCTCGCACAGCAATGTCGATATTTTGGGCCGCCAGGTTCAGGCCAACATCAAGACACGCGACGTCTACAAGCAGCAGTTCGAGATCGGCCAGCGCGGCCTGCTCGATCTGTTGGATGCGGACAACGAGCTGTACCTGGCGAACGACAACCTGATCACCGCCAAGTACGCGGAGGTCTTCGCCAACTTCCGGCTGCTGGCGACCATGGGCGCACTGCAGAAGACGCTCGCGATCACCCCGCTCGATTCGGCAACGCAGCTCAAGGACGAGAATTAACCGATCGCGAATCGGCTGAGCCGAGCCCCCGCAGCCCTGCTGCGGGGGCTTTTTGTTACTGCGCGGGGAGGGCGCCCAACGGCTTACGATCTGCGCTAGGCTCGTCCAAATGGAGGCCCGGGCCGGAATCGAACCGACGTACGAGGATTTGCAGTCCTCTGCATGGCCACTCTGCCACCGGGCCGATCGGCGGCGGGCCGCCGGTTGAGGCGTGGAGGCCGTGTTATAGGCGTGCCGACGAAGGGGGGTCAAGCTGGGCCGCCTGAGAGTCGCCGGCAATAGATTGTCATTGCACGCCCCCGACAGTATAACGCCGCCCGACGCTAGAAAGAGGGTGCGGATGGACTACGCCGCAGCGCGCCGCAACATGGTGGAGAGCCAGCTCCGCCCCAACAAGGTGACGGATCCGGCCTTGCTCGGCGCCCTGGCGTCGGTGCCGCGCGAGCTGTTCGTGCCCGCGCCCCTGCGCGGCGTAGCCTATGTCGACGAGGACATCCCCGTCGGCGGCGGACGTTTCCTCATGGAGCCGATGATCCTCGGCCGGCTCCTGGAATTGGCGTCCGTTCGGCCGTCCGACGTCGCTCTCGTGGTTGGCGCCGGCCCCGGCTACAGCGCCGCCGTGCTGGCCCGCATCGCCGGCCGCGTTGTCGCCCTGGAGGACGACCGTGAATCGACGCAGCAGATCGCGCAGACGCTGCAGGGCTTGGGCGCCGCCAATGTGGCGGTCGTCGCGGGCCCCTTGGCCGAAGGCGCCCCGCGGCTGGCCCCGTTCGACGTCATCCTGTTCGACGGTGCGGTCGACCGCGTCCCTCCTGCCCTCATCGAACAGCTCGCAGAGGGCGGTCGTCTTGTGGCGGTGATCAGGGCCGCCGGCATCGGCCGGGCCACGCTCTTGACGCGCCAAGCCGGCATCGTGGCAAGTCGCGTTGCGTTCGACGCCGCGGTCCCCCGCCTGCCCGGGTTCGAGGCCGCAGCAGCCTTCGTCTTTTGAAGCCGTTCTCCGTGCCACTGCCCGGCGGGCTTGAGTTGACGTATTCACGGGCCGGTTCTAGTGGTAGCATGACTTTCCGCGCAGGCCAGACGATTGGTGCAGGTGGGACGAAGATCGATGAGCCAGTCCCGAACTGAAACCGGACAATCGATGGAGGAGATCCTGGCCTCCATTCGGCGCATCATCGCCGAAGGGGAGCGGGATGCGCAGGAGGCCGGCGGCGAGCGCGACCGCACCGAGCCGACCGCTCCGGGGCCCTCGAAGCCGCCGACCGCAGAAACGCCCGAAGAGCCCGGCCACGCCGAGGTGCTCGTGCTCACCGAAATGGTGCAGGATGACGGCAGCGTCGTCAGCCTGCAGTCGGCCGCTGCCTCGGCGCCGTCGCAGCCGGACGAAGCGTCGGTCGATAGTCTGCTTCGGAGGAGCCTGCTCGCGGAGGCGGCGCCGAATTCGGCGGCTTCGGTATCGATCACGATGGTGATCGAGGCCGTCGAAGCCGCTGTCGAACCCATGGGAGTGCCGATGGCGCTAGAGACGCCCGCCGCCGCGCCGGCCGCGGCCGCCGAGGTTAGCGCCCAAGCGAACCTTGCCGACTCGCCGCCCGACAAACTACCCGCCTGGCTATCTCCGACACCGCCACCGACAGAAAAACCGACACCACCACCGACAGATAAAGAGAGGATCGCCGTGTCATCCGAAGGACTGAAGAGACCCGAACTGGTTTCCGAGGAGGCACTGGCCGCCTCCACCGCCGCGCTCGCCCAGCTGGCGCAAAGCGTGACGCGAACCCGCGAACCCCCGCCCGGCGCCTCCAAGACCCTGGAGGAGGTCGTGCGCGAATCCGTCGAGCCCCTGCTGAAGCAGTGGCTCGATCAGCACCTGCCGCGGATCGTCGAACGCATGGTCCGCGAAGCTATCGACCGCGTAGTTCGACGGGTCGAATAAACACGCCTGTGGCAGCGTGGCGCCACGCGGCTGCGGCGGCCAACGGACGTTGACGCGCAGCGGACCCGACGCCAGGATTCGGACATGATGGAGAAGACGTTTCGACCGGCCGAGGTCGAAGCCAAGCACTATGCGTGCTGGGAGCAGTCGGGCGCGTTCGCCGCACGCGTCGGTTCGAGCGCGCGGCCTTACACCATCATGATGCCGCCGCCCAATGTCACCGGCAGCCTGCATATGGGGCACGCCCTCACCTTCACACTGCAGGACATCCTCATCCGCTACCACCGCATGCGCGGGTTCGACACGCTCTGGCAACCGGGCACCGACCATGCGGGCATCGCGACCCAGGCGGTCGTGGAGCGCCAGCTGGCCGAGAAGGGCGTGGTGCTCGATCGTCCCGGCGCCGCCGGAAAACGCGGTGCCGCCATGACCGCCATCGATCGCGACGCCTTCGTCGAGAAGGTATGGGAATGGAAGGCGCAGTCGGGCGGCACCATCACGCGCCAGCTGCGCCGCCTCGGCGCTTCGCCCGACTGGCCGCGCGAGCGCTTCACCATGGACGCCGGCCTCTCCCACGCCGTCCGCAAGGTGTTCGTCGACCTTCACAAGCAGGGCCTGATCTATCGCGACCAGCGGCTGGTGAACTGGGACCCCAAGCTGCAGACGGCGATCTCCGACCTCGAGGTGCAGAACCCCGAAGTGAAGGGCCATCTCTGGCACATCCGCTACCCCATCAAGGGCGCGCCCGATCGCCACATCGTCATCGCCACAACGCGGCCGGAGACGCTGCTGGGCGATACCGCCGTGGCCGTGCATCCGGACGACGCGCGCTACAAGGACCTGGTCGGCAAGACCGTCCTGCTGCCCCTGGTCGGCCGTGAGATACCGATCATCGCCGACGAATACGCCGATCCCGAGACCGGCACCGGCGCGCTCAAGATCACGCCCGCCCACGACTTCAACGATTTCGAGGTCGGCCGCCGCCAC
>JBGPEQ010000503.1:0-3535 GCA_041482855.1 Dongiaceae bacterium
GCCGCGACGAAGCCGAATGAAGCCACCCTGTCGCCATGGGCGGCCGCGATCACTTCATGGAGGGCGCCACAGGTCAGGCCTGATCCGGGGAGGTGGCGATCAATCTCAGGCAAACCGAAAGGAAGATACGCTGGCGTCGCACCGGGGAGCGGGCGCTCCAGCTGCGCGACGGCCTGCCGAAGGGCGGTCATGCGGTGACTGCGGCTGGCATTCAGAATTGGCTGCATGAGGCGAAACTCGATCGGCAATGCAAGAAGTAAGGCTGGAGCGAGTTTAAGAACAAAAAATGAACATGTCAATTGAGAAATGCCGAAAGCTGAAAATTACCGTCATCTTTCAACAGGTTATGAACAACATATAGTTACTGAAACCGAATGGACCCCAAGCTCTAGGTTTGCCAAAAATCGACCTCACTCCAGCGACCGCACTTTTTCTTCTGCTTGCAAGGCGGCTTGGATCAGCCACGCGCATCCTTCGACAGGCTCAGGATGAGGTCCTTTCTTCGTGCCACCAAAATCGCCCCTCATCCTGAGCCTGTCGAAGGACGCAGGCAGGTCATGCAGCTCACAGATGCGTAAATCCGCTAGCCCGCAAGGGGAGAGGGGAAGAAAGATAAAGATGGGTGCCCGCACGATCTGTGCATGCCCAAGGGCGTTGCGGCGTGATCGCCGAGAACTGCTGCCAGCTGGGTGGGAGGTGCGGTAAGAATGTGGCCATTGCCAATCGATGGTGCGGGCATGTTCCTGGTTTGCGGCGAAGCGCTGTTCGACCTCTTTGCGGAGGCGACGGCCGGCGACAGCCTGCGGTTCGACGGCCGGATCGGCGGCTCCCCGTTCAACGTCGCCATCGGCCTGGCGCGGCTCGGCCGGCGGTCGGCGCTGTTCACGGGGTTGTCGACCGACTTCCTGGGGCAGCGTCTCGCCGACGCCCTGGCTGCGGACGGCGTCGCCACCGGCTTCCTTCTCCGCAAGGCGGCGCCGACGACGCTCAGCCTCGTCGGCCTCGCGGCCGACGGCACGCCCAGCTATGCCTTCTATGGGCTCGGCGCCGCCGACCGCTCCGTCGAGGTCGCGGAGATCCCGACGCTGACGCCGGCGATCGGCGTCATCCACTTCGGCTCCTATTCGCTGGTCGTGACGCCGACCGCGGATGCCTTCGCCGCGCTGGCCGGCCGCGAGGCCCGCCGCCGGCTGATCTCGCTCGATCCGAACGTTCGGCTCAATGTCGAGCCGGACCTCGAAGTCTGGCGCGCCCGGGTCCAGGCGATGGCCGCCCATGCCGATCTCATCAAGGTCAGCGGCGAGGATCTCGACGCGATCTATCCCGGTCGCTCCGTCGAAGCGACGGTCGAACGGTGGCTCGCCGCCGGGGCGCGCTTCGTCGTGGTCACCCACGGCGCCGACGGCGCGCGGGCGTTCACCGGGCGCGCCCGCGTCCTGGCGCCCGCCGAGCGGGTCCCGGTCGTCGATACCCTTGGCGCCGGCGATTCATTCCAAGCCGCCTTGCTGTGTGCGCTCGAAGAACTCGGCCTGGCATCTCGCGCCGGGCTCGAGAGCCTGGATGAAGCCACGCTCGGGCGCTGCCTCGCCTTCGCCACCCGTGCCGCCGCGATCACCTGTACGCGCCGCGGCGCCGACCTCCCGCACCGCCGCGACCTGCCGGCGCTGGTCTAGCCGCCCTGGAAAATCCGCCCCGGAAAATCCAATTGACATGTTCGCTGAATGTTCCTATGCTGGGTTCGGTCCGATTTGCGTTTCGGGCCTCGATATTTGACATCGTGAATAGGAAAATCCCGGCCCGACCCATCGCCGCAGTTCTTCGGCGAGCCGGAGCGACAGGTCGCGTCAGTCGCCATCCAAGCTGTCGGACGCGACCGCAGACGAAAGAATATTGCGTTTGCCCGGTATTAACTTCCTTTACATGGGCTCGTTGTTCACTTTGCGAAAACCGGGTCCGCAACGCTGACCTAATCCCCCGCCGGCGAACCGGCCAAGCGGTCGACCCGCTGGACATGGGGTCCATCGTTCGATTTCACAGCCGGAGGCCATCGGCGTCTATCGGCGGTTAAACCCGCCTCCTCCGCTGGACATGGGGTCCACCCACCTTCGCGAAGCCCGCTTCCAGCCTTCGCAGCCGCTTCGGCGGAGTAGGCTCGGCGGGCGAAGGAAGGTCGCTCAGATGGCGCGCCGCGGCACTAGCCCGGCCGCCGCGCCGCCCTCAGCACATAGATACCGGCGGCGACGATCAGAAGGCCGCCGACCGCGGTGAGGGGCTTCGGCACTTCGCCCCAGATGAGGTAAGCCAACAGCACGACCCAGATGATCGAAGAATATTCGAACGGCGCGATCACGTTGGCCTCGGCGATGCGATAGGCCTGGGTCAGGCACCAGATTGCGACGGCGGCGATGATGCCGGTGGCCGCCATCAGCAGCAGGTCGACCGTCGTCGGTATCGCCCACGCGCGCAGCAGGAAGGCCAGGCTGGGATGGGTCGCACCAGCATAGGCGCCGTCGCCGGCAACGAGTCCGATCGCCAGTGCGGCGGCGAGATTGACGGTATTCTGGGCCAGCGCCATGACGGAGGCGCGGTAGCTCGTGCCGAGGTCGCGCGCCATCACCTGCGCCAAGGCGTAGAGCGCGGCAGCGAAGAGCGACAGCAGCGCCGCCGGATCGATGACGTCCGCGCCCGGCCGGCACATGACGACCGCGCCGACGAAGCCGACGACCACGGCAAGCCATCGCCTGGGGCCGACGCGCTCGCGCAGCATCGGTCCGCACAGGGCGACGATGAACAGTGGGGCCGTGTAGAACAGGGAGACGGCCTCGGCCAGGGGGATGGCGGCGATGGCGAGGTAGTAGGTCGTGTAGGAGGCGAAGAGCAGCCCGGCGCGCAACAGCAGTCGTCCGAGCCGCCGGCCATTGATGCCGCGCAGGCCGCCATCGAGATGCAGCAGGATGAACAGCGGCGCGAACGCGACCAGGCTGCGGGTTGCCAGGATCTGCGTCACCGGGTATTCGCCGCTGATCCATTTGATGATCACGTCCTGAACCGTGAAGATCATCGCGCCTGCGCACAGAAGGAAGATGCCCTTCAGCCGCTCATTGGAGCGGGCGGCGAGCGGCTGCTCGGGCGCGACCGTCGCTGGCGTCGGGGAGCTGACCGTCGTCTCGGTCACGGCAGGATGGTGGCGCCGAAGTTGCGCAGGGGATCGACCTCGGGCTCCAGGCGTCCGAGCGGGCGGGCATGGTCCGACAGGCCGCGCGGAAGGAAGCGGCCGCTGCCGGGCGCCACGCGGAGCTCGCCACCCTGGACGGCGACCCGCCCGCGGCTGATCACCGTCACCGGCCAGCCGGTGAGTCGCCGGCCTTCGTAGGGCGTGTAGCCGGTCTTCTCGTGCAGCATGTCGTAGCTGACGGTGACCTGCTTGTGCGGGTCCCAGATGGCGATGTCGGCATCGGCGCCGACGGCGATCGTCCCCTTGCGCGGATGCAGCCCGTAGAGCTTGGCGACGTTGGTGGCAGTCAGCGCCACGAAC
>JBGPEQ010000504.1:0-3534 GCA_041482855.1 Dongiaceae bacterium
CGAGATCCTTGAAGCGGGCGAAGCTGTTCACCGCGAGAGCCGAAGACGAGTAGGGTGCGCGGAACTTGTCCCGGAGTTCGTTCCCGGCGCCGCCACGAAGGTCGCGCTCGAACTGTCGCAGTTCGACGCCCGGCAGAAGATTGTCTTCCAATCTTGCCACCCGCCCGCGAATGACGCGAGCGCCGGGATTCATGCGTTGCAAGGCATCCGTCAGCGCCCGTTCGGCTCTGAGCCGGGCCTGGGATCCGGCGGGCGGCCCACGCGGCATGGTGTTTTCCTTCAAGGCGCACCTACCATGCACCTATCGTGCGGTCGCGCGCTCATGATTGTGAATCGGGTCCGAATCCAGTACTTGTCTAGGAAGAACATATTGACAACTCTATTGAGTTTGTATAGTCTGGGAGCATTCATCGAACCAGCACTTGTCGCCACTCCCAAGAACGTGGAGGCCCCCATGATCGATTGTCCTTTTCCTCTCTCCGCCACCGCTGGGCATGGGCTCCTTCCTGCGATTTCGCCGACTGCGCTACCGGCCGACCAGGCGTTGGCACAGCGCCGCGGCTGGCTCCGGAACGGCGCCGCGCCCGGCGATTTTCTGGCCGCCCCCCGCTGCGGGGCCTGCACTCGCGCTGGCGGCAGCTGCTGCCAGCCGGCCATGAAGAACGGCCGCTGTCGCCTGCACGGCGGCCTGAGCACCGGCCCCAGGACGCCCGCGGGCCGCGCCCGCTGCGCCGCCGCCCGCCGCAAGCACGGCGGCTATTCGGCCGCCATCCGTGCCCTGCTGGCGGAAGCCCGTGCCCGCCTCTGCCGCTCTCGCGGGCTGCGCGTCGGACTGACCGGAAACCAGGCTGGCGTAGGGGCGAGCGGCGCTCGCCCTCCTGCCGGTGCCGCCGCTGGGCAAGGGGTCCATCGGCAAAATCCGTCACGCACGTCCAAGGGCGAGCGCCGCTCGGCCCTACAGCATCGGATGAGCGGCAAGACAACCCGCACCGCTGGGCATGGGCTCCTTCGGTCGGATTCGAAGCCGGCCGTTTGTGCGCCCACACCCACCGCGCCTACGACGCCGCCGAGCCCGCGTGCCAGCCGCCAGCTTGCGGGCACAGCGCTGACCGCTGGGCATGGGCTCCTTCCGTCATTTTCCGCCTCCGCGCTGGCCGCCGCCCATCCGGTCCACCGGCCCGCACGGCGCCAGGGTCTGGTCCAGCGCTGCCTCATGGGCTCGAGCGCCCTCGGCCTCGGCCTCACGGTCGCTCCGCCCGTCACCGCTGGGCATGGAGTCCTGCAGTCGTTCTCCGTGGCGCCGCCGCAAGGCCTGGCCCGGTCGGCCGGCCGCGCCTCCGGTTGACGCCCCCCGCCGCTGCGGTCCACAAAGTCCGCCATGGACGACAAGCGCATCTACCTCTTCGACAGCACGTTGCGGGACGGCGCCCAGACCCAGGGCGTCGATTTCGGCGTGCCCGATAAGCAGGCGATCGCGCTGGCGCTCGACCATCTCGGCCTCGACTATGTCGAAGGCGGCTGGCCCGGCGCCAATCCGACGGATGATGCCTTTTTCGCCGCGCCGCCCAGCCTCAAGCAGGCGACCTTCGTGGCCTTCGGCATGACGCGCCGTCCCGGCCGCCGCGCGGCCAACGACCCCGGTTTGGCTGCCCTGCTCAATGCCAAGGCCGCCGCCGTCTGCATGGTCGGCAAGAGCTGGGATTTCCACGTCGATGTCGCGCTCGGCATCGGCCGTGAGGAAAACGTCGCCATGATCGGCGAGAGCGTCGCGCTTGCGAAGGCGAAGGGGCGCGAAACGATGTTCGACGCCGAGCACTTCTTCGACGGCTACAAGGCCAACCCTGCCTATGCCATGGAATGCATCGGCGCCGCCTACGACGCTGGGGCGCGTTGGATCGTGCTGTGCGACACCAACGGCGGCGCGCTCCCCGACGAGGTGGAACGTATAGTCGGCGCGGTCTGCGACAAGATTCCCGGCAGCCATGTCGGCATCCACTGCCACAACGACACCGAGAACGCAGTCGCCAACAGCCTCGCCGCCATCCGCGTCGGCGCCCGCCAGATCCAGGGCACGCTCAACGGCCTGGGCGAACGCTGCGGCAATGCCAATCTCGTCTCGCTGATCCCGACCCTGATGCTGAAGACCGATTTCAAGATCGGCATCGCCGAGTCCGGCCTGCGCCAGCTCACGCACGTCTCGCGCCTGCTGGACGAACGGCTCAACCGCGCCCCCTTGCGCAATGCCGCCTATGTCGGCGAGTCCGCCTTCGCCCACAAGGGCGGCCTGCATGTCTCGGCGGTCGAGAAGGATCCGCGCACCTACGAGCACATCGATCCGACCCTGGTGGGGAATCGCCGCCATATCGTCGTCTCCGACCAGTCCGGCCGCGCCAACATCCTGGCACGCTTCCGCGATATCGGCCTCGAGGTCCAAGCCGACGATCCCAAGGTGGCGGCGCTGGTCGAGACCGTGAAGTCGCGCGAGTATGACGGCTATGCCTATGACGGCGCCGAGGCCAGCTTCGAGCTGCTGGCGCGCCGCGCGCTCGGCGGCGTCCCCGACTATTTCCGCATCATCCGCTTCCGCGTCACCGACGATCGCCGCTGGAACGCGCGCGGCGAACTCGTGACCGAGTCGGAGGCCACCATAACGCTCGAGGTCGGCGGCGAGAAGCAGATGACCGTCGCCATCGGCAACGGTCCGGTGAATGCACTGGATTCGGCGCTGCGCAAGGCACTGCTCGCCGTCTATCCGCAGCTCACGGACATGCGGCTGGTCGACTACAAGGTCCGCATCCTCACGCCGAACGCCGGCACCGGCGCGGTCACGCGCGTGATGATCGAGAGCGCCGACGGCCAGGGCGAGCGCTGGAGTACGGTCGGCGTTTCCCCGAACATCATCGATGCTTCATTCAACGCCCTGCATGACGGCATCACCTGGAAGCTCTTCCGTGAGGGCGCGACCTTGGTGAGCGCCGGTGCGACGAAGCGATAGACGGGTCATGCCCGCCTGTCGCGAGGCTCGATTGGCTGATGGCGGGAACTGATCGAAACAAGTGCGACGCGTCTGCTTCCGCCGCCCCGGTCATTATCCTGGTCGAGCCGCAGCTGGGCGAGAACATCGGCACGGCCGCCCGTGCCATGATGAATTGCGGGCTCGGCGAATTGCGGCTGGTGCGCCCGCGCGACGGCTGGCCGAACGCGAAGGCGGTCGCGGCGGCGTCGGGCGCCGATGACGTGGTTGAAAACGCACGGCTGTTCGACAGCACCGCGGCGGCCATCGCCGATCTCCACCGCGTGTATGGCACGACCGCGCGTCACCGCGGCATGATCAAGCCGGTGGTCACGCCGCGCCAGGGGGCGCTCGAAATGCGCGCGGCCGCTCTGCGCGGCGAGCGCGTGGGCGTGATGTTCGGGCCGGAGCGCACCGGCCTCGTCAACGACGACATCCCGCTCGCCGACACGATCCTACAGGTACCGCTCAACCCGGCCTATTCCTCGCTCAACCTGGCGCAGGCCGTGCTCATCATCGGC
>JBGPEQ010000505.1:0-3531 GCA_041482855.1 Dongiaceae bacterium
CCGATCGCCTGTCGCAGCCGCTTCTTGAACTCCGGCGACATGGTCATGGCGGCACCGAATCACAGTCGATTCCGTGACGTCAACATAAAACTGACGATTCTGCTTCAAGTCCGACGCCCGCCTGCGGTCGCGCGCTCAACCTGGCGCGGCGGGGAGTCCCGGCAGATCGGAATCAAGTATGCGGACCCGCGGCCAGCGCGCCGACCAATTCTTTTCTCGCATGCGCTGATGGTATTGCGACAACCTCTCGCGGCCACGCGGTGTCGGACGATAGACCATTCCCAGCAGATCTGCGACGCCGAACGGCGCCAGCAGAGTCGCCGCGCCCTCGTCATCGATCCGGATGGCAATGGCCGTCGGAGTCTCCAGCCAAAAGCGAAGCGCGTCGGCCGTGTCGACATAAGGCGGATCGCCATTGCGTCGATGCATGCGCGCCTGGTTCCTCACCGACCACGGGACGTCGGGCATTGCATCCCGCAATGCCGCTTCGATCGCCCCTTCGCGCTCACGTGAGACCTCTTCGGCATCGAAGAACAGCACGTCCACATCGGCAATTGGCGTGGGCGCGGCATAGCCATGCAAGGCATCCCACACGGCCGACCGAATGAAACCGGCGCCGACGGCCCAGTCCGGCAGTCGTTGCCGGCGAACGGCATCGAGGATCGCCCTCCGTCGGGGATCCGCGATGATGAATGCCGTGACGTCGTCCGCGGTCCGCAACTGCATGGCGCAGCCGCGCAGTGACAGCTATCCCGCTGCCGACCGGAGCGCGGCGCGGCCGAGATAGCGCGCGGAGGCGCCCAGTTCCGCTTCGATGCGCAGCAACTGGTTGTACTTGGCGAGACGATCCGAGCGCGACAGCGACCCGGTCTTGATCTGGCCGCAGTTGGTGGCAACCGCAAGATCGGCGATCGTGGCATCCTCGGTCTCGCCCGAGCGGTGCGACATGACCGCGCGATAGCCGGCCTTGTGCGCGGTCTCCACCGCCTCCAGGGTTTCCGTGAGCGTTCCGATCTGGTTGACCTTGACCAGGATCGCATTGGCGATGCCGCGCTCGATGCCCTGGCGCAGGCGCGTGGAATTCGTGACGAAGATATCGTCGCCCACGACCTGGACCTTGCCGCCGATCGCGGCGGTGAGCGCCGCCCAGCCTTCCCAATCATCCTCGGCCATGCCGTCCTCAATCGTCACGATCGGATAGCGCGCCACCAGGTCCTGGTAGAACTTCACCATGCCGGCCGCGTCGAGGGTCTTGCCCTCGCCTTCCATCGCATACTTGCCGCCCTTGAAGAATTCGCTCGCGGCCGCATCGAGGCCGAGCGCAACCTGTTCGCCCGGACGATAGCCGGCGGCCTCGATCGCCTTCATGACGAAGGCGAGCACCTGGTCGGCCCCCTTCAGGTTGGGTGCGAAGCCGCCCTCGTCGCCCACGTTAGTGTTGTGGCCGGCCTGCTTCAGCTGCGCCTTCAGGGCGTGGAAGACTTCGGCGCCCATGCGCAAACCCTCGGCGAAGGTCTTTGCGCCTATCGGCAGGATCATGAACTCCTGGAAGTCGATGGCGTTGTCGGCATGGGCGCCGCCGTTGACGATGTTCATCTGCGGCACCGGCAAGGTCCGCGCGCCGGCGCCGCCGACATAGCGATAGAGCGGCAGGCCCGCCTGGACTGCGGCCGCCTTCGCCACCGCCAGGCTCGCGCCGAGGATGGCGTTGGCGCCCAGGCGCCCTTTGTTGGGCGTGCCGTCGAGCGTGATCATGGTCTGATCGATCTTTGCCTGGTCCTCGGCATCGAGGCCCGAAAGCACATCGAAGATTTCGCCGTTCACCGCCTCGAGCGCGCGCAACACGCCCTTGCCGCCATAGCGCTTCTTGTCGCCGTCGCGCAGCTCGACCGCCTCATGGGTGCCGGTGGAAGCGCCCGATGGGACGGCGGCACGACCGAAGGCGCCGCTCTCCAGGCGCACATCGACCTCGACGGTCGGATTGCCGCGGCTGTCGAGGATTTCGCGCGCGTGGATGTCGACGATGGCTGTCATCGGCCGGTCTCCTTCGAAATCAGAGCCGGGTGGTTATAGGGCTAGCGCTGGTGAAGTGCCAGGGCGAGCAGCTCGTGTCGCCGCAAAGGCTCATCCTGCGCCAGGAAGAATTCGTCGAGCTGCGGCGGTTTTACCGATGTCCCCGCAAGCATGGCATGGACCTGCCCGCGGTGATGAATCTGATGGACGAAAAGATGATTCAGCACCGCGTCCACTCTCTCGTTGACGTAGAAATCCTTGCCGCGCTGCAGGCTGACGGCGCGATTGCAGGCCGCAGCGGTCAACCGATCGCAATAGGCCATGAGCCGACGATCGGTCGTGAACTGCGCCATCGTCAACTCGTCGAGCGTCGCAAACGGCTCATCCTGCTCGAACAGGCTGAGGCCGCGGCCGCCCTCTTCGAGCGCATCGAGGTAGTAACAGTCAACGAGATAGATATGGCTCAGCGTCAGCGGCAGCGATGGAAAGAAGCTGACTCGCTTCGCCCTATACTCGGCGTCCGACAGCTGCGCACAGGCATTGTGGAGCCGATAGTTCGACCAGGCGTTGTTGCGCGCCATCGTGCGAAAATGCTCGACCGGACTTGTCGAAGGCTGAGCCTTAGTATCGCTCATTGCTTTCCGCTCGACGCACTACAACTCGCCCGCTTCGCAATGGTGCAATCATTGGGTGCTACGCGGCGTATATCGCCGGACGGTAGCGCGCCTCTGGGATCGGCTTACCCGCCGCTTTGGCCGCTTCGATCCATGCCGCGATCGCGATCTCTACTTCAGCTACCGCTCGGGCCGGCGTATCGCCGTGAGCAGAGCAATACTCAAGATCGGGAACGTCGGCGATCCAGCTCTGATCCTCATCGCTCCAGAAGACATTGATATGGTAGCCGTTCATTGATCCTCCGTGGGGCCGGCATCGTCACCGGCAATCGAGAGCCTGTACTTCTCGACCAGTTTGATCAGCTGCCGCATCTGGTATGGCTTGGCCTTGCCGCCATCGGGTTGCGGGTTGAGCATACCGGGAAGACCCGGATGATTGTAGATATGATGGCTGTCGGAGGTCCGCACATGAACGAATCCAAATGCCTGCGCGACCTTTCTCAGGTCCTCAAACGATACGCTCCGGCTACCGGCTCTGATGGACCGCCAGATCTTCCGAGCACTCACGAGGACTCCTGCTACCCCGACCCTAGGCAGGATGAACTGGGGATGTCTTTGCCAGGCGATCGAATGCCTGCAGCGTTTGCAGCAGCGCCGGCATGTCCTTGAACTTGACCATGTTCGGTCCGTCGCTCGGCGCATGGTCAGGATCCCGGTGCGTCTCCATGAACACGGCGGCGACGCCGACGGCGACCGCCGCACGCGCCAGCACCGGCACGAATTCGCGCTGCCCACCGCTCTGCGTCCCCTGCCCGCCCGGCTGCTGCACCGAATGGGTGGCGTCGAACACCACGGGATAGCCGGTCTCCGCCAGGATCGGCAGGCTGCGCATATCCGAGATGAG
>JBGPEQ010000506.1:0-3520 GCA_041482855.1 Dongiaceae bacterium
CTCTGCGCGATGCCGACAAGACCGGCTACACGAAGGCCGAGTTCGACCGCCTGTCGGCGCCCTTGCCGCCACTGTCGGCGAAGCGCCTGCAGTTCGCGGCCATCCGCGCGGTGATGCAGAGCATCGGCCGGCTGAGCCGGGGCGTGCGCATCGGCTGGCGTCACGGCTTCGACTCCGGTCCGTCGCTCGACTACGTCTACGAGAACCGCGCCCGCGGCTGGACGCCCTTGGGGCGCCTGCTCGACCGGCTCTACCTCAATACCATCGGCTGGGCCACCATTCGCCGGCGCAAAGTCCATCTGGAGGACTTGCTGGAGGCGACGATCAAGCGGGAGTTTCCCGATCGTCCCGTCCACATCGTCGACATCGCCGCCGGGCCCGGCCGCTATCTGCTGGACACCATCCGCAAATTGGGGTCGCAGACGATCAGCGCGGAGTTGCGCGACCGCGATCCCCACGGCCTGGCCGCCGGCCGCGAACTGGCGCGCCGGATGGGTGTCGAGAGCGTGCGCTATGTCGAGGGCGATGCGTTCGATCCGCAATCGATCGCTACGATAGCGCCGCGTCCGGACATCGTCGTCGTCTTCGGCCTCTACGAGCTGTTCGACGACAACGAGACGGTCCTGCGCTCGCTGCGGGCACTGGCCGGGGTCGTGAAGGAGGGCGGCTTCCTCGTCTACACCAACCAACCCTGGCATCCGCAGATCGAGCTGATCGCGCGCGTGCTCACCAACCGCGAGGGCAAGCCCTGGCTGATGCGCCGCCGCACCCAGGCCGAGATCGACGAACTGGTCGCCGGCACCGGCTTCGCCAAGCAGGAGATGCGGGTCGACGAGCACGGCATCTTCACGGTCTCGCTCGCCCGCAAGAGGGACGCATGATGACGACCATCGACAACGGCGCCCTCGAAACCTATGCGCGGCTGATGAGCGCCAACGGCGCGGCGCAGGTCTATCGCGCGGCGCAACAGGCCGGCGTGTTGCAGGCATTGTCGGCCGGCCCGGCCAGCGCTGCTGAGGTGGCCTCGACTTGCCGCACGGCGATCCGCCCGACGGCGCTACTGCTCGACGGACTCGTCGCGCTCGGCCTGGTCGAGTCTGCCGGCAAGGCTTACGGCCTGGCACCGGTGGCGCGGTTTCTGGCCGGGCCCTATCGCGATCTCGGCGACTCCTACTGGGCCCATCTGCCGGCGTTCCTCGAGACCGGCGAGCCAATGGCGCGGATGGACGATCCGCGCTACAGCGAGCGGCAGTATCAAGCACAGGCGACGGCGCTGGCCTGGATGATGGCGCCGGCCGCGGAAGCGGCGGCGACGGCCCTCGGCATCGGCGGCGAGCGGCGCGGTCTTGCCGTCCTCGACGTCGGCGCCGGGGCGGCCGGATGGAGCCTGGCGCTCGCCCGCCGCGATCCCGCGACGAGGGTGACCGCGCTGGACTGGCCGGCCGTACTGGTGATCGCACAGAAGGCTGCGGCAGAGGCCGGCTTGCAGGAGCGCTTCGCGACCATCGCGGGCGACTATCACAAGGTGGCGCTGCCGGAGGCCGCCTTCGACCTGGCGATCGTGGCCAACGTCACGCACCTGGAGACCGCGGCCGGCAATCGCGACCTGTTCGAACGCCTGCGCCGGACGCTCCGCCGCGGCGGCGAGATCGCGATCATCGACGTCTTTCCGGGCCAGCCCGGCGGCGCCCTGCCGGCCGCGCTCTATGCGCTCGGCCTCGGGCTGCGCACGGCCCAGGGCCGCGTGCACGGCACCGCCGAGCTCGAGAGCTGGCTGGCCGCCGCCGGGTTCGGCGACTGCCGATTCACGCCCCTCTGCACGCCGCCCTACACCATGGGAATGCTGCTCGCCGGCTGTGATGCTCGATGCTGCAAGCCTGCCCCGACCACGCTCGGATGATCGGTTCGCGGGCCGGCTACAGCTTCACCAGCTCGACGCGCCGGTTCTTGGAACGGCCGTCTTCGGTGTCGTTGGTGGCGGTCGGCGCCATCATGCCGACCCCGGCCGGGCGCAGGCGCGCGCCGTCGACGCCGTAGTCGCGCTTCAGCGCCTCGACCACGGCCTTGGCGCGGCGCTCCGACAGCTTGATGTTGTAGTCGAACTTGCCGACATTGTCGGTGTGGCCGACGATCAGCACCTTGAGATCGGGGTTGTCGGCGAGCAGCTTGGCGATCTCGTCGAGCGCTGGCTTCGATTCCGGCTTGATGTCGGCCTTGTCGAAATCGAAGAAGATGCCGTAGAGGGCGATGCGGCCGGTGCTGGCGATCGCGCTCTGCATCTCGGCGGCGCTGACCGTCACCATCTTCTGCTCGCGCGCCTTGTTCTCGAGCACGAGCACCATGACGAGGGTGCGGCCGTTGAAGGCCTTGCAATAGAGATCGTCGGAGACGGCGTAGGCGAGCACGGCGACGACGGCCTCGCCGCCGTCCTTCGCGAGCTTGCCGACAGTGTAGCGCTGCTCGGTGACGCCGATGTCGGAGGCGCACTCCCCGTTCGAGAAATTGGGCGCGGTTACGCGCTCGCGCGGGTAGAGCACCATCATCAGGCTCTCGACGCCGCCGCCGACGGCGTTGCCGGACACCTGGCCGCCGCAGGCTTCGTTCTTGCACTCCGCGAGGATCTCGCCGCCGTCCGCCTTCATTTCCTGCTGGTAGTTTCGCACGACTTCGAGGGGCGAGCGGCCCTCCGGCACGAGGTAGATCAGGCGCGTGTAGGCGCCATCGAGCTGCAGCGCATGATCGGCCTTGACCACGCGGTTGTTGTAGGCGTCGCGATCCTCTTCGTCCGCCGTGGTCTTCAGTTCGCTCAGGGGCACGGTCAGCTCGTCATAGGCCTTGGCCTCATAGTTGACGATGAACGAGCCTTCGTAGCGCTTGAGCAGGGGATGGTCGCGGCTGCCGTCTTCGTCTTTCGCGGGAATGGTCGCATCGGCATGGGCGAGCCCGGCGCTCAGCACCATCGCCAGCGCAAAGCACAGCGATCTCATCATGTCGCTCCTCTTCGAACGATATGCCCGAGCATAGCGGCCGCGCGATCGGCGCGCAGTGACGGGCTTCACACTTATGGCTGATGCGGCGGCGCGCGCTCGCCGAAGATAGCGACCGGCAGAAACAACAGAGCCACGATCGCAATGAGCGCGAGAACGCCGTGCGGCTTCCACAGTTCGAAGGCGAACCCGGCCAGCGAGGGGCCGGCGAAGGCGCCGAGGCCATAGAGCACGCCGCGCGCCATGTTGGCAGCCGCGACATCGGCGCCGCGGTAGCGCTCGCCGACCAGGATGAGGCTGACAGCCCACAGGCTGCCGATGGTGCAGCCATAAAGCAGCGCCGTCGGCCACAGCAGCCAGGCCGAGCCGATGGCGATCGGAAGGAACATGACACAGAGGATCGCGACGATCGGGATGCCGATCAGCATGCGGCGGCGATTGATCCGATCGGCGAGCCAGCCGATCGGGATCTGCACGAGCGTGGCGCCCGCCAGCACGATGGTGAGGACGGCCACGGCTTCGCGCTCGCCCAA
>JBGPEQ010000507.1:0-3504 GCA_041482855.1 Dongiaceae bacterium
CTGCTGGCCGGCGACGATGGCCCGGGCGGCCCGTTCCGCTCGCTCGGCGTGTTCACGACGCAGAACACGAAGCTGATGCAATCGCCCTACCAGGCCTTCACCTTCCCGCCGGTGACGGCGAAGTTCCTGAAGGTCGTCCTGCAGACCGACTGGGGCGGCGGCTACGTCGCGGCCTATGATTTCCGGTTGATCGGCGCGCCTTCGCCGTAATTCTCTCCCACGCCGGCGTCGCACGACTACGCTTGCCTGCGCCGATCGCGATCCAGTCTCCTCCCCCACGCAGTGGGGGAGGTTGGGTGGGGGTCTCTCCGCGACCGGATGCCGCGCTTTTTCCCCTCGACCCTCCATGACCTCCTGCAGTCCTGGGGCCGGCACCCCCGGCAATCCGCGCAGGACTAGAGACCTTATTGAACCGAGGCCGAATCAGTGCGACTCCATCGGTGACAGCTGAGGAGGCTACAACAATGGATCGCGATGCCGTGGTTGCTCGCTATCGCCACCTGCGCCAGATCGTCGTCGCGCACAATTCCGCCGTGCTTGGCCGTCTGCCGCGCCAGGCGATCCTCGATGAAGCACGGTTCCTGGGATTGTCTGCGGGCAAGAGGATCGTCGCCGACAGCGATGACGCGCTTGGGCTGCTCTTCGATCTTGCGATCCACTCGCCGCGCCACGCGCGCTCGCGCGCTTTCGAGCGCTATCGCAATTCGGCGAGGCTGCCTGCGGATTCCGACGAAGCGCGCGTCCTCGATGCATTGTGCGCGGCGCGATTTTCCGTTTGTCGCATCGAGCGCCGGCATGATGTTGCCGGTCTCGTCGCCTCCGACCTCCTGCGCAATACCGAGCTGTGGCTGATGGATGTGAGCATGGAGGCAACCGCGCCGGACGGGTTCGCCATTGCCGCGCATCTCATCGCGATCGAGGGCTTCTCGATGACCACGGGGATGGCAGTCCCGGTAAACCGCGACATTCTCGATGACGCCCTCAGCGACTTGCCGGCGAGGCGAGCCGGCACCCCGGAAGCGCTCGCCGACGATCCTCTGTTCGCCGGGCTCATCTGCCGCGCGGCGCTGGCCTGCGGCGCCATGGACGAAATCGCGTTCGCGTAGAAGGCGGACGCGTACGCCGGGCCGGCGGCACGTCAATGCACGTGCGTCACTCGCGTGGCCATTCATAGATGTCGGCGATGACCGCGCGATAGTTGGCGTCGAGCGCCGGCTGAAGCAGGAGGATGGCGGCAATGCGCCGCGCCAGCTCGGTGACGTAGCGCGCCTCTTCGGGCGCGAGTGCGCGGCCGAGCAGGTCGTGTTCGCGGTACGACAGCCACTTCTTCATCACTTGATAGCCGCCGATGGTGTAGTCCCAGACCTTCACCGGAACATTCGACCAGTACGCGGTGTCGTTCAGATACACGTCCATCGCTGTCTCGCCTAAGTTCGCAAACACCTCCGCCTCGCTCAGGCCGAGCTTCGCCGCTCCGTCGACCATGGCCGCACGCTCTGATGCCGTATAGGCACGTTCGATCCGCTTGCCTCGTCCGGGCATCGTCACGCCGCCTTTTCCCGCGTGACCCCATCCCGCGGTGACCTGCAGCTCACGTGGCTTGAGCGCGCCGCCGCCCGTTCGACTGATGGGGCCGATCGGCTGCAGTTCCGGTCGCGTCTTGCCGGCACCGACGCCGGCGGCAGGACGCTCTGTATCGAGAAGTACCGCCAGCTGACGGCCGAGCGCCGCAGATGCCTCCAGTTGCGCGCGTTTCGTCGGCAACGGAATGTGGGGCCAATCTTGGCTGATGCCGGCAGAGTGTTCCCTGAGATATGCGGGCGCATGCCCGATCGCTAGAGCGTGCATCCATACGAGTTCGGAACGTGCAGCATTCCCGTCCAGCTTGCCGACGTGAAGCGACGCCAGGTAGTCGCGAGCCGTCTTGGAGAGATTGGCAATAGGTTGCTCATCGCCGAGATCATCGCCGAAAAGATCACGCGTGACCCCGGTATCGCGTGTGGTCAACCGCTTGCCATTGCGCAGTTGGATGGGAATGGCCACTGCGTTTGGGCGAAGCAGGTGGTAGTCCGGCAACTCCGAGGTAACCAGCACGGCTCGGCCTTCGCGCGGCCTTTCAGCCATCATTCTCGCTACGAAAAACCTGTTGCCATCCCAACCTTGGGCCGTCAGTGCTGGTCGAGGCTCATTCCACATTGGGCGATGCGTGGCGTAATAGCTCCATCGCACGTCGAATGGATAGAGTGCGTAGCGGCGAATATCGTCATCGGAGTAACGGATTGCAGCCAAGGTCGCTGTTCTTGCGGCTTGTGCATTGAAACGGCCGGCATTGACCGTCATTGGATGATTGGCCGCTTTCAATTCCGCCCAAGAAACGCGCTGATCGAAATAGCGTTTCATTCGTTGCGCCAGGCGATCGCGCTCGATGTCCATCAACGCGCCGTGGCGCATCTCTTGAAGGCCGCTGATCGGCCTGGCTGCGCACAGTTCGATCGGTGTCGGCCAGGCCAGGTATTGCGGCTGCACGGCAAGCGGTCGAAAAGAGAACCGATTGTCAGCCCTTGGGGTGCTGGTCTCATAATGCGAAGCGAAATTCTTGTGCGACAGACTCGCCAGTAACCCTTCGCGCTTGTTGGCTCCCCAGAAATCCTGATAGCGCACCGCGACTCGCTTTTCTCGTCGGGCCTTGCGAACGAGCATTGTAATCGCGGTGCCGACGCGAATCCCTTCGCGATTCCGATCCGTCGAAAAGACTGACGGGTCCGGCTTGCCCTCTGGTGTCTGCTTGCCGGTCTCACGGCTATCGCCGTTCATGCAGTCGATCCATATGCTATCGAATTCGCGTGCGAGACGCTCCCGCATGACGACGAAGGAGGGATCGCCCAAGAGGGAAAAGTTCGAGATGAAGCAGACGATGCCCCTGCCGGTGCCATCGGTGATGCGACGTTCTGCGATGCGGAAGAAACGGACATACAAATCGTCGAGATTGAACTTCTTGACGCCCCAAGTTTGAACGAGTCCTTCCTTGTAGAGATCGACAATCCCTCCCTCCTCTTGCCGGCTGACCCCTGCAAATGCGTTGTACGGGGGATTCCCGAGGACCACGAGAATCGGCACGTCGCGTTTGACGTGTGCGGCAGCGTCTCGCTCCTGCTCGAATTCCGGATAGGCCAGCGCCAGCTGTTGCTTCGGCCCAGTCGGCGGCTCCCACCCGGTCAGCGCGTTGGTGAGATAGATGCCGGCGCGCTCTTTCCGATCATCGTCGAGCATGACGCCCAGCGATTGCAAGAGCAGGCAGATCTGCCAGTGTGCGATGACGAATGGCGCCGGCATGATCTCGAAGCCGAATACCCGCGTCATCGCCGCTTGCTTCAGATCGTGGGCCAGCAGGGCATCGCCGCCCTTCTCGCGCAGCGTCCGCTCGATGCGATGCAGGACCTCGACGAGGTAGGAGCCGGTGCCGCAGCAGGGATCGAGGACATAGACGTTGGGGTCGGCGAGACC
>JBGPEQ010000508.1:0-3501 GCA_041482855.1 Dongiaceae bacterium
CTCGCCGCCGTCGGCGAACTGGGTCGAGCTGTTGTGCATGACGATGGCGGCATCGACGCGGGCCATGAAGCGCTCCGCCGCGGCCGCGTCCTCGGTGACGATCGCCTCGGTGTGATGGGAGCCGTGGCGGTTGATGTGGGCGATGGCCCCGTCGACGCCGTCCACCACCTTCACGGCGATGATGGCGTCGAGATACTCGGTGTCCCAATCGGCCGCCGTCGCCGGCTTCACGCGCGCGTCGAGCTTCTGCGCATCGGCATCGCCGCGCACCTCGCAGCCGGCGCCGATGAGATCGCCGAGGATGGCCGGCAGTTGGCCGATCGCGCGGCGGTCGACCAGCAGCGTCTCGGTGGCGCCGCAGATGCCGGTGCGCCGCATCTTGGCGTTGAGCACGATCTGGCGCGCCATCGCCGCGTCGGCGCCGCCGTCCACATAGGTGTGGCAGTTGCCCTCGAGGTGCGCGATCACGGGAATGCGGCTCTCGGCCTGCACGCGCTCGATCAGCGAGCGCCCGCCGCGCGGCACGATGATGTCGATGCAATCGCTCATGCGCAGCATCGCGCCGACCGCCGCGCGATCGGTCGTCGGCACCAACTGGATCGCGGCGGCAGGCAGGCCGGCGGCTCGCAGGCCCTCGACCAGCGCGGCATGGATGGCGCGCGAGGAATGGAAGCTCTCGGAGCCGCCGCGCAGGATCGCCACATTGCCGGCCTTGAGGCTCAGGCCGCCGGCGTCCGCGGTCACGTTGGGACGGGATTCGTAGATGATGCCGATGACGCCGAGCGGCACGCGCACGCGCTGGATCTTGAGGCCATTCGGCCGCGTCCATTCCGCCAGCACGGCGCCGATGGGATCGGGGAAGGCGGCGATCTCCTCCAGCCCCTTGGCCATGGCCTCGATGCGCTTGTCGTCGAGCTTCAGCCGGTCGAGAAGGGCGCCGGTCAGCTTCTTCTGCTCGGCCGCCGCCATGTCCCGCGCATTGGCCGCCAGGATCGCCTCGCGGCCCTGCCGGATCGCCGCCGCCGCCGCCGTCAGCGCCTTGCTCTTCGCCTCCGCCGTTGCCAGCGCGATCTCGGCCGCCGCGGCGCGCGCGGCCTGGCCGATGGCCTGCATGTCGGCGTGGAGATCGCTCTTGGCGGCGGCTTCGGCGTTCATGTCTGGGTCAGCACGAGATCGTCGCGATGGATCATTTCGTCGCGGCCACGGTAGCCCAGCAGGGCTTCAATTTCACCGCTTTTGTGGCGCATGATCCGGCGCGCGTCGGCCGCCGAATAAGCGCTCAATCCCCGCGCCGCCTCGCGGCCGTCGGGGCTCAGCACGCGCACGGCGTCGCCGCGCTCGAACTCGCCTTCCACGGAGGTCACGCCCGCCGGCAGCAGGCTGCGGCCGCCCATGAGCGCCTTGAGCGCGCCGGCGTCTACGGCGAGCGCGCCGATGGGTTTGAGCGCGCCAGCGATCCAGCGCTTGCGGGCGGAGAGCGGCGTGGCGGCGGGCAGGAACCAGCTGCAGGCGGCACCCTCGGCGATGGCCTTCAGCGGGTTGAGTCGGCGGCCGTTGGCGATCGCCATGCGGCAGCCGGCGCCGACGGCGATGCGGGCCGCAGCGAGCTTCGTCACCATGCCGCCGGAGCTGTAGCCGGGCGGCGCCTCGCCGGCCATGGCCTCGATCTCCGCCGTGATCTCCGGGATTTCCGGAATGAAGCGGGCCTTGGGATCGCGTCGCGGATCGGCGCTGTAGAGGCCGTCGATGTCCGACAGCAGGATCAGGGCG
This sequence comes from Dongiaceae bacterium, assembly GCA_041482855.1. Classification (GTDB taxonomy): domain Bacteria; phylum Pseudomonadota; class Alphaproteobacteria; order Dongiales; family Dongiaceae; genus JBGPEQ01. The sequence continues at coordinate 1,771 of JBGPEQ010000508.1, forward strand.
TCGGCGCTGATCATGGCGGCGACGCGCGCGGCCAGCCGGTCGTTGTCGCCGAAGCGGATCTCCGAGGTGGCGACCGTGTCGTTCTCGTTTATGACCGGCACGGTATCGAGCCGCAGCAGCGCATTGATGGTGCTGCGCGCATTGAGATGCCGGCGCCGCTCCTCGGTGTCGTCGAGGGTGAGCAGGATCTGCGCGACGGTGATGCGGTGCCGCGCCAGCGTCTCCTGGTACGCGTGTGCCAGTTGGATCTGCCCGGTCGCCGCCGCCGCCTGCTTCTCCTCGAGCCGCAGCTTGCCGCTGTCGAGGCCGAGACGGCGGCGGCCGACGGCGATCGCGCCGGAGGTCACGATCAGCACCTCTTGTCCGCGCCGCCGGCACTCCGCCACATCGTCGCCGAGCGCGTCGAGCCAGTCGCGCCGGATGGCGCCGGTCTCTTCGTCGACCAGCAGCGCCGAGCCGATCTTCACGACCAGCCGCCGCGCCGACAGCAGCCGTTCGCCGGTCGCGGCCTGGGACGCGAGGGCGATCATGATGGCCGCGCCGCCTTGTCGGCCCGCGCTTTGCGCGACCCGACCGGGCGCGGCGTGATGCGCGGCAGTGTTGCCGGCGCAGCGTCCGTCGTCGGCTCCGGCGCGGCGGCCCGATGAGTGCGCATGACCTTGAAGGCCTCGCGCATCACCTCAAGCACGCCCTTGCCGGTGGCGCCGGACATGCGGTGAGGCTCGACGCGGGCGGCCTTCTTGAGCGCCCGCGCCTTCGCCTTGATCTCGGCCTCGCCGAGCGCGTCGCACTTGTTGAGCACGACGATCTCCGGCTTGGCGGCGAGCAGGGGGCTGTAGGCCTTCAGCTCGGCGCGGATGGTCTTGTAGGCCTGCGCCACGTTCTCATGCGTGACGTCGACCAGGTGGATCAGCACGCCGCAGCGCTCGACATGGCCGAGGAAGCGGTGGCCGAGGCCGGCGCCCTCGTGGGCGCCTTCGATCAGGCCGGGGATGTCGGCCAGCACGAACGAGGATTCGTCGACGCGGACCACGCCGAGCTGGGGATGTAGGGTGGTGAAGGGATAGTCGGCGATCTTCGGCTTGGCGGCGGAGACGGCGGCCAGCAGGGTCGACTTGCCGGCATTGGGCAGGCCGACCAGGCCGACGTCCGCGATCAGCTTCAGGCGCAGCCAGACCCACAGTTCCTGGCCCGGCCAGCCCGGCTCGGCGCGGCGGGGGGCGCGGTTGGTGGAAGATTTGAACTGGGCGTTGCCGCGGCCGCCGTCGCCGCCCTTGGCGAGCACGGCCTGCTCGCCGGGTCTGGTCAGGTCGGCGAGCACGGTCTCCTTGTCCTCGGCCAGGATCTGGGTGCCGACGGGGACCTTGATTACCAGCGTCTTGCCGGCGGCGCCGCTGCGGTCCTTGCCCATGCCGTGGTGGCCGCGCTCGGCGCGGAAATGCTGCTGGTAGCGGAAGTCGATGAGGGTGTTGAGGTTCTCGGCCGCCTCCACCACCACGTCGCCGCCGCGCCCGCCGGCGCCGCCGTCGGGGCCGCCGAACTCGATGAACTTCTCGCGCCGGAAGCTGACGGAGCCGGCGCCGCCGTCGCCGCTGCGCAGGTAGATCTTGGCCTGGTCGAGGAACTTCATGGGGGGCTCAAATGCAAAGGGCGGGTCCGAGACCCGCCCCTAGACATAGCTCGGTCGGCGGGTGGACGCGCCCGTCAGCTCGCCGGCTCGATCGACACGTA
>JBGPEQ010000509.1:0-3491 GCA_041482855.1 Dongiaceae bacterium
CTCATCCAGTCGCTGGCGGCCACGCTGCCGCCCGGCCGCAGCACGCGGAAGATCTCCGCGAACAGCGCCTCCTTGTTTTCGATATGCACCATCGCGTCCTTGCTGAAGACCAGGTCGAAGGAGGCCTCCGCGAAGGGCAGGCGACCGGGCGTCACCGTCCGGAACGTCAGGCCCTTGCCGAGCCCGGCGTCCGCCGCATGTTCGGTCGCGCGTTCGATGAGGCTGCGGTCGACGTCCACGCCGACGATGCTGGCGGGTCGATAAGTCTCGGCCAGAAACTTCGTGATCCCGCCGGTGCCGCAGCCGAGATCGAGCACCGCCTTGCCGGCCAGATCCACACCCTCGACGATCGTCCGGATCTCGTCGGGCCCGCCCGGCGACATGTAGCCCTCGCCCCAGACCAGCTCCAGCAGCGCCACCAGGGCGTCGTCATATTCCTGCGTCTGCTCCGATTTCATGATGGCAGTCTCCCCGCTGGCGGATTGTCGACTCCAAAGCCGGACCCGGCAAGGCGACTCGGTTGACGAACTTACCAACTAGTTGGTAAGGTCACCCGATGAGCCCCGACACCCGAAGCCTCATCCTTCAGGAGGCCGAATTTCTCATCCGCACCCGCGGCTATTCGGCCTTCAGCTACGCCGATCTGTCCGAGCGCGTGGCGATCACGAAGGCCAGCGTGCACTATTACTTCCCGACCAAGGAGGAGCTGATCGTCGTCCTGGTCCGGGAATATATCGAGCGCTTCGTGGCGACGCTCGCGCGCATCAAGCAGCAACACGCCGGCGCCGGCGACCGGCTGCGGGCCTACGCGAACCTGTTTCTCGACGGCTTCGAGAAAGGCATGTTGCCGCTCTGCGGCGCCCTCTCGGCCGAGCGCTCCGCCCTGCCGGAGAGCATGCGTCCGCAGGTCCAGGATTTCTTCCAGATCCATCTCGACTGGCTGGGCGGCGTGCTCGACGAGGGCCTGGCGGCCGGCGCGTTGCGCCCGACCGTTGCGCCGGCCCAGGTGGCGCTGCTCCTGCTCAGCACGCTCGAAGGCGGCACCTTCGTCGGTTGGGCGTTGGCGCAAAAGGCCCCGGTCCTCGCGGCCTTCGAGGCGGCGCTGCACAGCATCGAGATTCCGGCTCCCGCGCAACTGAAGAGGAGTTCAACCGCGATGACAGACTGAAACGTCGGCCGCTTGTCGTCCGCATGACGACTGAATTTAGACCCAACCAACAGACAGAGGGACAACATGGCAGACAAACATACCGGCGCCTGCTTCTGCGGGGCCGTGAAGATCGAGGTGACCGGCGAGCCCGCGGCGATGGGCTATTGCCATTGCAGCTCCTGCCGATCCTGGTCGGCGGGGCCGGTGAATGCCTTCACGTTGTGGAAGCCCGAAAACGTGAAAGTGACGAAGGGCGCGGAGTTCATTGGCCACTTCAAGAAGACGGAAAAGAGCGACCGCCAGTTCTGCACGAAATGCGGCGGCCATCTCATGACCGGCCACCCGACCTTCGGCCTGACCGACGTCTACGCCGCCACGATCCCGAGCGTCGCCTTCAAGCCCGGCGTCCACGTCAACTACGCCGAGACGGTGCTGCGGATGAAGGATGGCCTCCCCAAGCTGAAGGACTTCCCGGCCGAACTGGGCGGCTCCGGCCAGGCCGTGCCGGAGTAGCATCCGCCCGCGGAGGCAGTAGTGTCATACCGGCGCACGCCGGCATCCATACACACGGGCCCGTGAATATGGATGCCGGCTTTCGAGGCTGTGAGGAAATCCAGAAGGCGACCTCTGAGAGGGTTGCACTGACGTTGTGCGTCCTTCGAGACGCGCCGTTCGGGCGCTCCTCAGGATGAGGTAGATTATTGATGGCACTAAGGAAATTCCTCATCCTGAGGAGGCCGCGAAGCGGCCGTCTCGAAGGACGCGCGATGCCGATCCAGCGCCTCTAGGGATTTCCTCACACGCTCTTTCGCCGGCATGACGACAGGAGTTCGCGGCTTCAATCCCGCTGCCTCAGCTCACGCGAGCGGCCTGTCAAGGCGTCGACGACCCGGCAGGTTTTCCTGCTTCGATGTCGCTGATGCGGCTTCGAACCTTCGCATGGTACTCCGCATTGCTCCGCGGGATCAGGCGTTCGGCCGTCTTGAGGTCGGCCAGCGCCGCGGCGGGCTGCCCCTTGCGATAGAGGGCGTCGCCGCGATTGAAGTAGGGATAGCCGTAGTTCTTGTCGAGCGCGATCGCCTTGCTGCAGTCGGCGATCGCCAGGTCGTACTGTTTGTTGCCGACGTAGACGGCGCAGCGGCTGTCGAGGGCGTGGGAGTTCTTCGGGTTCAGCGCCAGCGATTTGTTGCAATCGGGCAGCGCGTGCTTGAAGTCGCCGACCAGATAATGGCTCCAGCAGCGGTTGTTATAGGCCGTGGCATAGTCCGGCTTGAGCTGGATGGCCTTGCTGTAGTCCGCCAGCGCATGGGCGTTGTCGCCCTTCCTCTCATAGTCCGCGCCGCGGTTGTTGTACGACTGGGCATGAGCAGGATTGAGTTTCAGCCCCGCGCTGTAGTCCGCGATGGCGGCGTCATAGTCGCCCTTATCGGATTGGGCCAGGCCGCGATAGTAGAAGGCGAGAGCGCGATTCTTTGGCGTTTCCTTGGTGTTCTTGATGACGCCGGTGCAGCCGCGGATCGCCAGGTCCGGATTGCCCTTCGCCTGGCAATCATCCCAGCTGCTCGCCCAGGCCGAGCACGGCAGCAACAACGCCGCCAACGCAAAGACGACAGCACGCATGTAAACACCTCGCGGAAAATCCTCCCGGCAAGCCTATCAGAAGCGCCGATGACGGGCGAGTCCGCACGCGGAGGCGCGGAGCCGCGGAGACTCCCGTAGGGGCGACCGGCAGGTCGCCCGTGCCGCCGACAAGCCGGATTGGTGCGAGCAATCGCAGTGCGGCGGCGAGAGGGGCGACCTGCCGGTCGCCCCTACGGGAACAACGATCTCTCACCCCAGCCACGCCGGATCGTCCGCCTCCACCTCGATCAGCCGCCCCCGCGCGATGGCCATGAACCGCGTGCCGATGGCGCGGGCGAAGCGGCGGTCGTGGGTGACGAGTATCGCGCTGGCGTCGTGGGCCAGGATCTCCGCCTCCAGTTGCTCCTGCCCGGGAATGTCCAGGTGGTTGGTCGGCTCATCCAGCAGATAGAGGTTGGGCTCGGTCAGCCGCAGCGCCAGCAGCCCTAGCCGCGCCCGCTCGCCCGGCGACAGCTCGGCGATCGGCCGGCGCTGGTCCCCGGGTTTATCCCGGGGATCCGGCGGGAAGCCGGCGCCGGCGAGCAGGCTGGTGGTGCGCCGGTCGTCCTGGCCGAACCCGCCGATGAATCCATGCGGCGTGTCGCGCTCGGGCAGGTGCGCCATCTGCTGGTCGAGATAGCCCAGCACCACGCTCGGGCTGCAGCGGATGCCGGGCACGCCGGCCGGGTCCGTCAGCGCCTGCCGCAGCAGCCGCACGAGC
>JBGPEQ010000510.1:0-3484 GCA_041482855.1 Dongiaceae bacterium
CTTGATGTCTTCCAGGTTGATGCCGCCGAAGGTGGGCTCCAGGCTGGCGATGATGTCCACGAGCTTGTCGGGATCGCGCTCGTTGAGTTCCAGATCGAAGACGTCGATGCCGGCGAAGGTCTTGAAGAGGACGGCCTTGCCCTCCATCACCGGCTTGGCCGCCAGCGGCCCGATCGCCCCCAGGCCCAACACGGCCGTGCCGTTGGTGATCACGGCGACCAGATTGGCGCGGCCGGTGACGGTGGCGGCCTCGGCGGGGTCGGCGACGATGGCCTCGCAGGCGGCCGCGACGCCCGGCGAATACGCCAGCGCCAGATCGCGCTGGTTGGCGAGCGGCTTGGTGGCGACGACGGCGAGCTTTCCCGGCTTCGGCAGCCGGTGATACTCGAGCGCGCTGTCGCGAAAATCGTCTGTCATCCGCCGCTCCCCCGATGATTGCGCGGCGGATTATAACGGCCGACTGCCGGCCAGAAACCGCTAACTAACTATGGTGCGGTCGAGAGGACTCGAACCTCCACGGGATTTCTCCCACAAGCACCTCAAGCTTGCGCGTCTACCAGTTCCGCCACGACCGCATTGGGCAGGCCGGAGGCTGCTTGGCTTGCATTCCGGCGGCTCGGGGAATACCAAATCGGCCCTGAGGGCGCAAGCCGGGAGAGGCCGTGACCGATCCGATTGAGTGGCGCATCAGCGACGGCCCGGTGCCCTATCCCGAGGCCGTCCAGGCCATGGAGGCCCGCGTCGCCGCCATCCGCGCCGGCACCGCCCGCGAGCTGGTGTGGCTGCTGGAGCACCCGCCCCTCTATACCGCCGGCACGAGCGCGCGCGCCGGCGACTTGCTGGAACCAGATCGGTTCCCCGTCTACGCCAGCGGGCGCGGCGGGCAGTACACCTACCATGGGCCGGGCCAGCGCGTCGCCTACGTCATGCTCGACCTGAAGCGGAGCGAGCCGGACCTCCGCCGCTTCGTCCACGACCTCGAGGAATGGGTCATCCGTACCCTCGCCCGCTTCAACGTCCGTGGCGAACGGCGCGACGGCAGGATCGGCATCTGGGTCGCTCGGCCCGGCGGGCGCGAGGACAAGATAGCGGCCGTCGGCGTCAGGGTCCGCCACTGGGTCAGCTACCACGGCATCGCCGTCAACCTCGATCCCGAACTGGAGCATTTCTCGGGCATCGTGCCCTGCGGGATCGCGCCGGGCGCAGGGTTTGGCGTCACCTCGCTGCACGACCATGGCCTCCTCGTCTCGATGGCGGAATTCGATGCGGCGCTCCAGGGTGCTTTCGCGGAAGTATTCGCCGGCTGAGCCGATGCGCCCGCATTGTGCAGGCAGGCGATCCTGCTAGGATCGATCGTTCCCTCGGTTCAGCGGGCCCCGGATGGCGACGGCAATCCTGACTGCGGCGGAGCGACGGCGCCCGTGGTTGTTGTTGTCCCCGGCACTGGTCACGCTCGGTCTCCTGATGGTCATTCCCATGGCCATCATGTTCGCCTATTCGTTCTATTTTTATGTCGGCGGCGGCCGGGACCGGCCGGATTTCCAATTCGGCAACTGGGCCGAGTTCTTTTCCGACAGCTACTACCACTACGCCATCTGGAAGACCGCGCGGGTTTCCGCGATCACCACGGTCCTCTGCGCGGTCATGAGCTATCCGGCGGCGTATTTCATCGCCATGACGAGGTTTCGCCGCAAATGGCTGTTGATGCTTCTGCTGATCGTTCCCTTCTGGATCAGCTTCATCATCCGCACCCTGTCCTGGATCCATATTCTCGGCGGCCAGGGCGCCATCAACGCTACATTGCGCTGGTTGGGGCTGATCGACGAACCGATAGCGATGGCCTACAACGAAGGCGCCGTCATCCTGGGCCTCATCCATTTCCTGCTGCCCTACATGATCCTCAACATCTACGTCAGTCTCGAAGGTATCGACCGCAACCTGGTTTCAGCGGCGCGGACGCTGGGATGCACGGCCTGGCAGGCCTTTCGCGAAGTGACCCTGCCCCTGTCGCTGCCCGGCCTCGGCGCTGGCGTCCTGCTCTGCTTCGTGCTCGCGGCCGGCAGCTATGTCACACCGCTCATTCTCGGCGGCCCGCGCGACTTCTTCTTCGGCAACCTGATTTTCGACGCCATCATGTCGGAGCTGAACTGGCCGATGGGGGCGACGCTCTCGACGGTCCTGTTCGTACTCCTCGGCCTGATCGCCGTCGTCTACAGCCGCTACATGGGCCTGTCGCGCATCTACAAGGGACTCAGCCGGTGAGCGACGTCGGTGGCTGGGGCTGGCGGGCGATAAAGGCGTTCACGGTCGCCGTCTACGTCTTCATGTTCGCTCCCATCCTGGTGACGTTGACGCTGTCATTCAACGCCTCGCAGTTCGGCGGATTTCCGATGACCGGCTTCAGCCTGCATTGGTTCGGCGTGCTCGCGGACAACGACAATATCCTGCGCGCCTTCCGCATGTCCGTCATGGTCGGCGCGTTGACGGCCGTCATCTGCACCGTGCTCGGCATCCTGGCTGCGATAGCGCTGGTGCGCTACGATTTCCGCGGCAAGGAGCTGATCAACACGTTGCTGGTCGCACCCGTGCTCATACCCGAAGTCGTGCTGGCGATCGGGCTGCTGTTGTTCCTGCGCTGGCTGCAGCAACCGCGCACTTTCCTACTGCTGCTGCTCGGCCACGTCATGCTGTCGCTTCCCTACGTCGTCCTCGTCGTGCAGGCGCGGCTCATCGGCATCAAGAGAGTCTATGAGGAGGCAGCCTTGAGTCTCGGCGCCAATCGGCTGCAGACCTTTCGCGAGGTGACCATGCCGCTGTTGATGCCCGCGGTATTCGCAGGCATCCTCCTGGCATTCACCATCTCGTTCGACAACGTGACGGCGACCATGTTCTGGCGCCCGCCCGGCGTCGAGACCATGCCGACCCAGATCTTCTCCATGCTTCACACGTCCATCAGCCCGGAAATCAACGCGCTGGGCACCCTGATGATCCTGATCACCGTGGGATTGCCGCTGATCGGCGGCGGGCTCGCTCGCTATCTGGCGCGCGGCCAGCGTTGACACCACAACCTCAAAAAGGGAGGCGACCATGAAGATGAGTAGGACACGCCGGCTCGAGCGGCTGCTCGAGCGCTACGAGAATGGCGACATCGACCGCCGCAAATTTCTCGGCCTCGCGGCCGCGGCAGCGGCGGCCGCAGGCGTCTCGACGCAATGGACCGGCCGCGCATTGGCCGCCGTCACCGAGGTCCGCTTCGACGGCTGGGGCGGAGTCGTGCAGGACGCCCTGCACAAGAATGCCTTCGAGCCTTATTCGAAGAAGACCGGCCTCAAGGTTGTCGAGGGTACGTTCGGCGACGAGATCGAAGTGCTGACCAAGGTCAAGGCGAGTACGCCCGGCGACTATCAGGTGATCCACAGCTCCGGCGTCGATTGGTACAAGCGCTATCTCGACCTCGGCTTCACCACCGAACTCGACGAGAGCA
>JBGPEQ010000511.1:0-3472 GCA_041482855.1 Dongiaceae bacterium
CGGTTTCGCCGGTGATGAGGCGGGCCGTGCCGGGCATGTCGACTTTGACCTTGGCGATATCCCGCTCGGCCGCCTGCCCCACGACCAGCACGGGATCGAGATCGACGATGCGCGCGACCTTGTCGCCGACATCCAGGAAGTCACCAATTTCCACCGGCCGCTCCTCGATCACGCCGTCGAACGGCGCTTGGATGGCGGTGTAGCCGATATCGATCTCCATGCTGGTGACCGCGGCCTTGGCCTCTTCGAGCTTGGCGCGCGTCTCCGCCACGTCGGTCTCGGGACGATAGCCCTTCTTCGACAGCTTCTGCGCGTTGTCGTATTCGATCTCGCGTTGGGCCAGCAGCGCCTTGGTCTGGTCGAGGCGGGCCTTGCGGTCGTCGTTGCTGAGCTGGGCGATGACGTCGCCGGTGCGCGCGAGCGCGCCCTTCTGGGCGGGCACCGCGATGACCTTGCCGCGGGTCTCCGCCCGCAGCTCGACCTCCCGGTTGGCCACGGTTTGTCCGCGCAGCACGATCTCGACGATGCGCGGCTCGGCGGTCTGCTGGCGCACGCGCACGCGCGCCAGCGGCGGGGCGGCCGGCTGCGCCGCTTCCGAGGTGGCGGCTGCCGGCGTCACCGATTCGTCGCTCGTCAGCTGGCCCGAAAGCAGCCAGGCCGTGACGGCGATGGCGATGCCGCAGGCGATGAGATAGGAGGTCTTGATCATGACGCCACCGCCGGCACTTTGCTCGCCCCCGATTGTTCCTCCGCCCGCGCGTCCTTGCGTTGCAGGCCGGCAACGAAGCTCGCCCGGTTCTCCTCCAGATAGGCCGCCGCGCTGCGATAGATCGCGAGCCCGAGCCCGTTGATGAGCCGGCCGCCCAGCGGCGCCTCCTGCGCATCGCAGCTTTCCATCTGGCCGATATGGTGGCGATACCAGGCGATGCGGCCCCGGATCAGGCGGTCGATCAGGGCCGGCGGCAGCAGATGGGCGAACAGCATGAGGAAGCAGAAGTCGGAGCGGATCTTGTCGGGCGTCGGCGGCTCCCGCAGCGACTCCGCGAAGAGGTCGCGGCCCTTGTCGGTGATGCTGTAGACCTTCTTGTCCGGCCGTTTGTCCTGGGCCTGCTCGCTGACGAGCGCGAGTCCGTCCTCGACCAGCCGGCTCAGGGCCGGATAGATCGATCCGAAGCTCGTCTCATAGAAGAAGCTGAAATCGCCTTCTTCGAACAGCTTCTTGATCTCGTAGCCGCTGGCGTCGCCGAAATGCAGAGCGCCCAGACAAAGGACCCTGGCGTCCATTCTTCATCCTCGAAGGCTGCATGCTGTACCGCCATGATATAGCTCCGAGTGATATATATCAACTCGATATATGATGGCCTGATATGCGCCGAGTGCATTGCAGGCACGGCCGGCACGGCGTTAATCCTGGCCGCGTAAAGCCCTTCGCCGGCCGAAACCGGCGCGAACGTCACAATGAGACTACGGAGGTTGGCTGGGGGACTAGGATTCGAACCTAGACTGGCGGAGTCAGAGTCCGCTGTCCTACCGTTAGACGATCCCCCAACCGGAGCAGCGATCATGCCTGGATCGCCGATAGAACAAAGCGGCCGGAATCTAGTGCCGCGGTCGCGCGCATGCAACTCATTTGGCCCGCTCGACCGTCATTGTCATCGCACTGCCGCCGAAGCCTTGGCGAATCGCCTGCGCATTTGTAGGATGTATTCAACAATAGGGCCCAGGCCGGCGGTGGCGGGGCCACAAGCGGAGGGATTGGAATTGGAGGCGACGGTTCCTTCGCTGCAAGCCGGGTTGCGTCCCTCGACCCGCAGCCATGAGGGCGAGGCGACCTATGCCGCCCTCGATCTCGGCACCAATAATTGCCGCCTCCTGATCGCGCGCCCGAACGGCCGCCACTTCCGCATCGTCGATGCCTTCTCCCGCATCGTCCGCCTCGGCGAAGGTTTGGCCGGCAGCGGCTCGCTGTCCGAGGAGGCGATGGCGCGCGCTATCGACGCGCTCAAGGTCTGCGCCCACAAGATCCAGCGCCGCGCCGTCACCCGTGTCCGCGCGGTCGCCACGGAGGCCTGCCGCCGGGCCGCGAACTGCCCTGCGTTTATGGATCGCGTGCGCACCGAGACCGGCTTGGAGATCGAGACCATCTCGTCGGGCGAGGAGGCAGTGCTCGCTTTCAACGGCTGCTCGCCGCTCCTGAGCGTGCTGCGGCCGCGCGCCGTCGTCTTCGACATCGGGGGCGGCAGCACCGAGCTCGGCTGGCTGCGCCTGCGCTCGGGCCACCCGCCGCAGATCCTGGACACCCTGTCGATCCCGTTCGGCGTCGTGAACCTGACGGAGCGCTATGGCGGCTCCCGCATCGCGCCGGAGATCTACGGCGCCATGGTCGAGGAGGTTTCGGCCAACTTGCGCAGCTTCGCCGAGACCAACGGCATCAACCAGCGCGTTGCCGCCGGCGCCGTCCAGATGCTCGGCACCTCCGGCACGGTGACCACCCTGGCCGGCGTGCATCTGGGCCTGCCGCGCTACAACCGCGCGCTGATCGACGGCTGCTATCTCGAATTCCCGGCGATCCGCGCGGTCAGCCAGCAATTGGCCGCTATGACCTGCGAGGAGCGCACCGCCAACCCTTGCATCGGCCCCGACCGCGCCGATCTGGTGGTCGCCGGCTGCGCCATCCTGGAAGCGATCTGCAGCCTGTGGCCGGTCGGGCGCCTGCGGGTGGCCGATCGCGGCGTGCGCGAAGGCATCCTCGCCGGTCTGATGCAGTCCGATCGCGGGCGGCACGGCCGGCGCCACTGGCGTCCGCAGTGAGCGAGCGCCGGCGCGGCGGCCTGCCCTCGGGCGGCCGCGGCAAGGCCGTGCGGGTCAAGACAGCGGGCCGCCGCCGGCCGTCCTCCACCCGCTGGCTCGAGCGCCAGCTGAACGACCCCTATGTGAACGAGGCCCGCCGTCTCGGCTTCCGCTCGCGCGCCGCCTTCAAGCTGATGCAGCTGGACGAGCGGTTCCATCTGCTGGCGCCCGGCAAGCGTGTCGTCGATCTCGGGGCTGCCCCCGGCGGATGGACCCAGCTGGCGGTCGCCCGCGTGGCGCCTCCCGGCAAAGCCGAGGGTCGCGTCGTCGCCGTCGATATCTTGCCCATGGATCTCGTGCCCGGCGCCATCGTGCTGCAAGGCGACTGCCGCGAGGCCGCGACGATCGCCGCCGTCAGGGAGGCGCTCGGCGGATCCGCCGACCTAGTGCTGAGCGACATGGCCCCGCCAGCGACCGGCCATGCGCATACCGACCATCTGCGCATAATAGCGCTGGCGGAGATCGCCCATGAGAGCGCGGTCGCGCTGCTCGCTCCCGGCGGCGGCTTCGTCTGCAAGGTGCTGCAAGGCGGCGCGCAGGGCGAACTGCTGGCGGCGTTGAAGCGCGACTTCGCTGCCGTGCGCCACGTCAAGCCGCCGGCCAGCCGCGCCGATTCGTCAGA
>JBGPEQ010000512.1:0-3468 GCA_041482855.1 Dongiaceae bacterium
AACTCGCCCAGCATCTCAATCACCTCGCGGCCCTCGCCCTCGCTGGTGATGCCCTCGGGGCCCTGGAACTCGTCGACCATCAGGCGGACGGCGAGTGCCGTGCCGGGGCCGATGGCCTCGCGGGTGTCCAGGATCATCTCTTTGAGGAGCCGGGCGCGGTTCTCCAGGCTGCCGCCATACTCGTCGCTGCGCTGGTTGGTGCGGCGCGACAGGAACTGCGCCGGCAGGTAGCCGTGGCCGGCATAGACGTAGACGATGTCGAAGCCGGCGCGCACCGCGCGCTTGGCCGCCTCGGCCTGCCAGCGCCGGAAATTCCGGATGTCCTCCTTGTCCATCGGTCGCGCCTGGACGGGGTCGTAGTAGACGCAAGGCTGGTGGCCCGGCGCGATCAGTCCCTCGCGGCTGAAGCGGTTGAGCGTGTGATAGCCGCCATGCCACAGCTCGACGCCGGCGAGGCTGCCATGCTCGTGCACGGCCGCGGTCATCAGGGCGTTGTCGCGCACGTCGTCCTCGTTCCACAGCCGGCAGAACGGGTTCGGGGTGTCGTCGGAGGTCGGGTGGATCGAGCAGTATTCGGTGTTGACCACGGCCCAGCCGCCGGCCGCCTTCATGCCGCGCATGGCTGCCAGCGTCTGCGGCCAGGCCCAGCCCATGCCGGAGCAGTGCGGCACCTGGTAGAAGCGGTTCCTGGCCGTCTTCGGGCCGATCTTCACCGGCTCGAACAGGATGTCGTATCGCGGATCGCGCGGCATGGTTCCCCCGTTGGAAGATTAGGGCGCGCGGAGCGCTGCGGTCAAAGCCACGGGGTCGACCAATTTGCTACCAATCCAGCTCGACCGCCTCGGTCAGGAATTTCATCAGCGGCCGGATGGAGCGGCAGGCCTCGGCGCAGCGGTCGAGGAAGCCGGGGCCGGTCACCTCGGCGTCGGTGAAGGAGATGGAGGTGAAGAAGCTCTTGCGCTTGAGGTCGTCGATGAAGGGGTGGGCGGGATCGTAGCCCTGGGGCGGACGTGTCAGGCCGTCGCCCTCGATCTCCTTCACCGCGCGCCGCACCTTGCCCCAGCCCTTGGGGTCGTAGGCGATGGAGTCGCGCACCTTCTTGAGCGAGGGGGCCTCGGGCAGCCAGAGGCCGCCGCCGATGAAGCAGCCGCCGGGATCGAGATGGAAATAGAAGCCGGGGCCGTGCACGTCGGCGCTGGTCTGCTTGTGGCGAAAGTGGGCGGCGACGTGGGTCTTGTAGGGCGACTTGTCCTTCGCGAATCGGGTGTCGCGATAGATACGGAACATGGAGCCGCCGGAGGGCCGCGGATCGGCGTCGAAGTTCTTGCTGATCCTGGCGAGCGGGGTGGCGAAATCGGCGATGAAGCGCAGCATCGGCTCCTGCACGTCGGCGATATAGCGGGCCTTGTTGGCCTGGAACCAGGCGCGCTCGTTGTTGCGCTTGAGTTCGCGCAGGAACTTGAACAGGCGCGGGGTGAAGTGCGGCTCGGCGGGCATAGACGGACTCCGGTGCGGGTTGCGGGTCAAGCGCGTGTGCGGGGCTGCAGACCGAGCAATCGGGCGGCCTGGGCCAGGGCAAATCTGAAAAACGATGAAAGCACCCCATGTCCAGCGGGAACGGGTATCGGCCGGCGCGATTCGGATTCGTGAGCAGAAAGAGAGTTGGAACCGCAGATGAACGCCGATGGACGCCGATGGGCCGGGGCGGCGGAGGCGAAAGCCGCTGAACTCCTACATCCGCGTTCATCTGCGTTCATCGGCGGTTTCATCTTTTCGGCGGGCCGCTCTACGGCGGCCGACGAAAATGAGCGAAGCACCCCATGTCCAGCGGGATTGCCGCAGAGGGCGGCGAGCAGATCGCGGTTGCCGCGGAGGGCGGTGCTGGCTTCGTTCCGGAGGGCAACCACCTCGGGGCTGTAGAAGCCGTGGGTGCGGCGGGCGCGGGCGCAGCGGGCGCGGCCGGCGGCGGTGCGGGCGCCCGTGCTCTTGCCGCCGTGGAAGCGGCAGCGGCCGTTGGCCATGGCGGGCTGGAGGCAACAGCCGGCGCTTCGCGTCTTCGCCCCGCAGCGCGGCGCCTTCATGTAGTCGCCGGGCGGGTTGCTGTTGTTGAGCCGGCCGCGATTGCCGAGAATGTGGAGACCGCCCTGCGCGACCTCCGGAATTTCTACGGATATCATAGGCTTACTCCATCAGCGCGTACTGTCTTCGGTTTGAACAAACCATGAACAATATAGTGTCGTTTAATCCGCTGTCAAGCGCGATCTCGTGCTTGCCAGAACAACTACGCGAGTGGGCGTGGCGGCATTCAGAACGAGCCGGTCCAGCGGCGGAAGATCTGGCGCTTCAGCCCCGGCCAGGCCCAGCGGCGCAGCGGCGAGGCGCAGAAGGCGTGCCAAGCCGCCCACCGGCCGATCCGCCGCGAGCCGTGCCAGCACACCTTCACCCAGTAGGTGCCGAGCACCTCGGAGAACACCGGCTCGGGATAGGAGCGTGCGCGCGCATTGGCCGCTTGCAGGTTGCGGAGCCAGGCCTCGGCCCAGGCCAGGTAGGCGCTGTCGGGCGCGAAACCCTCCTTGCGCATGCGGCGCAGGAGGAAATGTCGCTCCAGGTCATCGTCGGTGAAGGCGATGCCGAGCTCGGCCAGCTGCAGGCCGTAGACGGCGCCGCGCTCGGTCCTGCGCAGCTCGGGATCTTCGGCCGTGGCGCCGGCGCGCCGGCGCGTCAGCAGGATCTCCGGCAGGTTGCTGAGCTTGTGGCGGGCGGCGATGCGGGCCCAGAGATCGAAATTGGCACTGCCCTCAACTGACCCGGCGCGCGCATGCTCGCGCAGCACCGCGGTGCGTGCCAGGCTGGCGACATGTTCGATGCCCGAGCGGAACAGGCGGCGGGCGGCCACTTCGTCGGCCGCTACCGGCTTGCGCTTGATGCGCCGGCGGCGGCCGGAATCGTCGATCCAGTCGACCCAGGCGCTGACTGCCGCGTGATCGGGATGGGAGTCGAGGAAGGCGACCTGGCGCGCCAGCCGCTCGGGATGGGCGACGCCGTCAGGAACCATGAAGGCGACGTAGGTACCGCGCGCGAGGTCGACGCTCTCGGCGAGCGTGGCTCCGGCACCTTTGGGCGAATCGTGCCGCACCGCGCGGATGCGCGGATCGCTGAACGTGCGGATGAGCTTTCTCGCGTCTTCGTCCGCGCCGCCGTCGATGATCAGAAGTTCGAAGTCGCCGAACGTCTGATTCAGGATGCTGCCGATGGCGTCGCCGAGATGGGTCGCCGGGCCGGACACCGGCAACAGGACGGTGATTTTTGGAGCGTGCTCTGCTGCGGTCACGGTCATGTTGCGAGACGGGCGGCCAGGTGGGGCCGCACCTACTGGGCCGCGCGCTCGATTTCGGAGGCGAGCTGGGCGGGCGCCGCCTTCACGATCGCGCGCGCGCGGCGATAGCGCACCAACTGCTGGTCGGCGAG
>JBGPEQ010000513.1:0-3467 GCA_041482855.1 Dongiaceae bacterium
AGAGAAATAAGTGAGCCGCTTTGCTTGGCACTGACGGAAGGCTTGGATCAACACGGTGCATCCTTCGACAAGCTCAGGATGAGGTTCTTTCTTCGTGCCACCAAAATTGCCCCTCATCCTGAGCTTGTCGAAGGACGCACCGTGTTGATCCAAGCCTTCCGTCAGTGCCAAGCAAAGCGGCTCACTTATTTCTCTACGGATCCTGAGTGGATGCCGGCGGGAATATCGCCTCCGATTTCTTCGCGTCCGCTTGGCCCCAACTCGTCCTACTTCGGCATGAGCTTGAGATACGGCTCCGCTTCCTTGACCGTGCGGGCGAAGGACGGCCGTGCCGTCAGGCGGCTCAGATACGCCGCCGCGTTCTTGTGCGTAGCGCCGAAGGGCATGAGCATGTCGGCGTAGAACAGCGCCGGCGCGGCGGCGCAGTCGGCCATGCCGAAGCCGTCGCCCATCGCCCAGGTCTTGTTTGCCATGTCCTGGTCGACCATACGGATCGCCGTCTGCAGCAGCGTCTTCGCCTGCTCGACGCCGTAGGGATCGTTCTTCCCCGCCGGGCGCAGCTTGTCCGTGACCACCTTCCCCATAGGCACGTTCACGTAGAGGTCGAAGAAACGATCGCGCAGGCGCGTCTGCCGCGCCAGCTCCGCGTCGGCCGGAACGAGCGGCGACTTGCCCGGATAGTGCTGCGCCAGATACTCGATGATGATGCTCGACTCCGGCACGGTCCGATCCCTGGCCTCGTCACGCAGCACCGGGAACTTGCCGATGGGCCAGATCTTCTTGAAGGCGGCGGCGGAGGCCTCGTTGAACAGGTCAACGATGATCGGCTCGAACGGCGTGCCGTTTTCATAGAGGGCAATGAGCGCCTTCTGGCAGAAGGACGACAGCGGATGGAAATAGAGCTTGAGAGTCATGTGACGGATTCCTTTCGTTTCGGAGCGACGATTCGTTGTCGAAAGTCGCTACGCCTGCTCGAACATGTCGATCGCCCTCACCTCCACGCCCCACCCCACCTGCTCGCCCAGATGCGCCGCCGGATGGTTCGACGCTACCCGGACGGCCTCGTCCAGGTCCTGCGCCTCGATGATGAAGAACGCCCCGATCTGCTCCTTCGTCTCGGTGAAGGGGCCGTCGGTGACCGAAACCTTGCCCTTCCTTGGCCGCAGGGCCTTCCCCGCGCGCGGCGATTCAAGAGACGCCGTGACGACGAGCCGGCCGCTCTTGCGGAGCGCCGCATCGTAGGACGGGCACTGGCTCACGATCGCGTCCAGCTCGGCCTTGGGCAAGGCATCGAACTTCTTCTTGTCATAGTAGCCGAGGCAGAGGTATTTCATGATCTCTCCTGTTCATCGTCGGTCGGCTGTTTCCGCCAGCTAGTCGTTTGGGCGCGGCCAAAATCGACGTTGTCCCGTCAGAGCGTCCCCCGGGGTTCGGGATTGTCAGGCGCTCGCCGCCGCGCGCTGCAGCTCCGCGCCCAGCTTGTCCAGCAGCGCGCCCGTGCCCTGCTCGCGCGAGCCCGCATCGTCGTAGCCGTCCAGGAAGGCCGCTTGCTCGGTGAAGATCAGCCGCGTGCCCGCGCCTTCGGGCTTGAACTCCACCGTCGCCAGCGAGACCGATATCCTGACCTCGTCGACATGCATGCCGTAGCTGTAGACGATGCGCTCGTCCGGCACGATGTCGTGATAGAGGCAATCGAAGGCGGAAACCTTGCCGCCCGGCCAGACGCCGTTGACGCGCTCCCGCCCGCCGACCCGGAAGTCGAATTCGCGGAGCGTCTCCTTCCACTTGTCGTGCGGGCCGGCGAACCAGCGGGCCTTGGCCGCGGGGTCCGCCCACGCCTTGAACACGCGCTGGGGCAAGGCGGGATAACTGCGCTCGATGACGAAAGTGCCGTGAACGGCGGATCGTTCGGCCATGATTTTCTCCGTTGGTTCGGTTAGTCGTCTTGCTGCGCCAGATACTCGCCGAGCCGGTCGAGACGGCGTTCCCAGATCGTCCGCCGCGCGCTGATCCATTGCTCGGCACTCCGCAACGCCTTCGGCTCGATGCGGCAGGTACGCACCCGCCCGACCTTCTCGGACCGCACGAGGCCGCTCGCCTCCAGCACCTGCAGGTGCTGGAACACCGCCGGCAGCGACATGGCCAGCGGCTTGGCCAGCTCGCTGACCGACGCCGGCCCGCGCGTCAGCCGCTCCACCATGATCCGCCGCGACGGGTCGGCGAGCGCCTGGAACACGAGATCGAGCGGAGCCGATTGGTTAAGCATATACTTAAGTATTGCCGCGCGCAGGACTTGTCAACAATGGCTGTGGGAGGTCTCGTGTGAACGCCCTACCAGGCGATCATCTTCTTCCGCATAGTCGGCGCCTCCCGTCAAGACAGGTCGCCTCAGGAGCGGGTTCATGACAACGATCGATGCCTCTGCCGGTGGTTATTCCTACATTCCCGGCGTCTTTCAATACTCTGCCGGCGTCGCCGCGCTACCCGGCTTTCACATCGAGCGCGTGCGTTTCTCCCGCCTGGTGCCGCTGCGCGAGGGCTTTGCGCTTGCCGCTCATATCATCGAGACCGCTGGCCGCCCGCTGACAGCATTCTGTGCCTGCGAGCTTCGGTCACCGGCGCCGTTCACGGAGGAACGCTTCAAAGCCTTCAACGAAGGCTATGTGCGTGCGCTTGTCGATTGGGGGCTCATCAAGGATGGTGCGAACCCGGTGGCGCGCAGCAATGTCTGCCCCGACGTCGATCCGCCCGCGGAACCCAGCTTTCACGCCTTCGCGTTCACGGCCGTCGCGGCGAAGGCGTCACCGTCATTCGTGATCGCGGGCAGCGGCGAGGCCCCCGAGGGAATGGAGAACTACCGCAATCACATTGTCTATCGCGGCGATCTCAGTCCCGAGGGTCTGCGCGGCAAAGCGCGATGGGTGCTGGGCGAAATGGAACGGCGCATGGCGGCCTTCGGCATGAGCTGGCAACAGACGACCGCCGTGCAGCTCTACACCGTCCACGACGTCTATCCCTTCCTGCGCGATGAACTGGTCCGGCGCGGCGCGGCGCGGCACGGCGTGACCTGGCATTTCGACCGTCCGCCTATCGTCGACATCGAATACGAGATGGACTGCCGTGCTGTGAATACCGAGCGCGTGATCGAGATCTGACTTCCACGTGCAAGGGATATGTCATGAAGCTGGTTCGGTTTCGCGATCCGGAGTGGGGGTGCTGGCTTCCGCAACTGGATGCCGCGCGTCTGTCCCACGGCCCCCACGTAGCTTTCCCCACGGCGCGGGGGAGGAATGCGTTTGCATTTCGAAACTGTCTCTCGTCGTGCGAGCGCCACCAGGGCGCCGCGCCGCTACGCAGCCACCAGAACCTTGAAACCGCCATAGACCATGCGCTTGACGTCGAAGGGCATCGGCTTCGGCATCTTCGCAAGGCGCGGATCGCTCATCACCTTGGCGTTGACGCGATCG
>JBGPEQ010000514.1:0-3461 GCA_041482855.1 Dongiaceae bacterium
ACAGAGCTCGGACAATTCTTGTGTTCAACCGGCGTGGCCTCGAGGTCGCGACGGCACTACTGCCGATTCTCGCGCAGACGGCAGATTTTGCGGACTTTTCGATTCGGCCCGGGTACCAGGCGAACCTTTCAAGAGACGTGCGTCTCGGAGGAGATAGTCCCGTAACTATATGGGTTATAGGCCGGGAGTTAAAGTGATTGCGCCCTTATCTTGTGGGTGCAACGCGGGGCACGGCGTTTGATCGAGAATGGCGCCGAGGGTGCTGTTTTCTCAAAGGCTTGCTGCCTGCCGCAAGCTTTTTGCCGAATTGGCCCAGCGGCCGTTGTCGGCGCATCTTGCCGGTGACCGTGGCGGTGGGGTTGCGCAAATCGTGGCGGTAGTCGTCCAAAATTGCTTGCGCCGGCAACGAAGCCCAGGCCCAGATTTCACGTTGGCTAATTGTAGATGCTCGTGTGGCTGCCGGCTGGCGGATCGAGAGTAACAGGCACTGCGACTTTGCCGCGGCCGCCCCGCGCTACCCCAGCCACTCCCGCTTGAACGCCTGCGCGATCGGGGCGTCGGCGAAATAGAACCTTGCGTAGCGCTGCAGCGTGTCGTCCGCCGCCCGCACCCGATGCCCGTGGCAATCCCAGAAACCGCGCGCCGCGTGCTCGCCGCACCAGGCGATCATGGCGTTGAGGCGCTTGCCGATCCCGCCCGGCGGCACGGGAACGTCGACCTTGTGCGCAAACCTTTTCTCGGCTTGCTGCTTGAGGCGGGGGTTCGGGCGAGTCATTTCAGCATAACACCCTGAATCGGCGGGAAATGAAAGCCCACCGGGGCGCAGGGCGATCGCATACGGACGATTCGCCTCCGGCGGCTTAGGCCGCGCCAGTGGACTCGCCATCGTAGGTTTCACGCGAAGACACGGAGGACGCGGAGATTCCGGTAGGGGCGGCCAGCGGCCGCCCGCCTGCGGGCCGAAGCCCTTCGGTGGGCAAAGGCCCGTGCGGCGGACACACCGGGTCGGTATCGTGAAGTATCGCGCGGCCGATAGACGGGCGGCCGCAGGCTGCCCCTACCAGGGTCTCCGCGAGTCTGCGTCTCCGCGTGCCAATAACCTCGTGCGGCACGGCGCAAGCTTCAAATGCGATTGCTCCGGCCCGCCGGGGTCACTATTGCGGCAGGGGCGGCCGGTGAGAGGCGGGCGGGCGCAGCGCGCCCCTACGTCAGGCGCAGGGATGCTGTGACTGCCTTCCCCGCCCGTTGCTCCTTGCAAAGCGGCGGGCGCGGGTGCATATCAAGGCGGTCAAACTCCTACGGGCCAGCTCGCTCTCCCGACTTTCCAAGCCGGACCAAGTGATCTTCCCCTGAAAAGTTCGATCCGGGGCGCGATCGTCGCGCCGCGGCACATCTTGGTTTGGAGACCAATCTATGCAAACCGGAACCGTCAAATGGTTCAATGCGGCGAAGGGCTTCGGCTTCATCACGCCGGTCGATGGCTCGAAGGACGTTTTCGTCCACATCTCCGCCGTCGAGCGCTCGGATCTCGGCACGCTCAGCGAAGGCCAGAAGGTCAGCTTCGACCTCGAGCGCGGACAGCAGGGCAAGACTTCTGCGGTCAATCTGAAGGCCGCCTGAGGCAGCGAGGGCGGGGCGCCGACGGGTGCGCCGCCCTCTTTGCTCAGGGACGGCCCGAAGGGCATCCTAACGAAAAATTAGCTATAACCGGGTAGAAGCTTCACGTCCGCCGGGTTCGCCCGGCTCCAATCAGAGACGCACCCCATCGTAACGAACTCCATCCCCGCGGAACGGCGGGGCGCCGGCCCCGGCGATCGATCCTCATCCGACCATGACGCGCGCCGGCTGGCCAAACGCCTGCAGGCCTACGGGCAACCCAGCGCCCGCCGCAGCATCGCGCAACTGGCGGTGACCGCCGCGGCCCTCGCTCTGTTGTGGCTGGGCATGTGGGTGTCGCTCGGCCATGGCTATTGGATCACCTTGCTGCTGTCGGTGCCGGCGGCGGGATTCCTGCTCCGCCTGTTCGTGATCCAGCACGATTGCGGCCATGGCTCGCTGTTCCGTTCGCGCTGGGCGAACGACCTGACCGGACGCATCATCGGCGTGTTCACGCTCACACCCTATGACTATTGGCGGCGGACCCACGCCGCCCATCACGCCGGCTCGGGCAATCTCGACCGCCGCGGCATCGGCGACATCACCACGCTGACCGTGCGCGAGTATCTGGGCTTGTCGCGCTGGCGCCGGCTCGCCTATCGGTCCTATCGCCATCCCCTCGTGCTGTTCGGAATCGGGCCGACCTACCTCTTCGTCCTCAAGCATCGGCTGCCGCTGGACATGCCGCTGGTGCGCAGCGGCGTCTGGCGCAACCTGCTGGCGACCAACCTTGGCATCGTCGGCCTGACCGTCGGCCTGGCCCTGCTGGTCGGCCCGATCGCGCTGCTGAAGCTGCATCTGCCGATCATCCTGCTGGCGTCGGCGGCGGGGATCTGGCTGTTCTACGTCCAGCACCAGTACCCGGATTCGTACTGGCGGCGGTCGGGAGCGTGGAATTTCCATCAGGCCTCCCTGCTGGGCAGCTCCTACTACAACCTGCCGCGCGTGCTGCAGTGGTTCACCGCCAACATCGGCCTGCACCACATCCATCACCTCTGCAGCCGTATTCCCAACTATCGCCTGCAGGAGTGCCTGGACGAGAACCCGGAGCTGCGGCGGGCGCCGCGGCTGACGCTGCTCGAAAGCCTGGGCTGCGCGCGGCTGTCGCTCTGGAACGAGGAGACGGGACGAATGATACGATTCCGCGACCTCGCCTCGACGGCGGCGCGGGCCGCGAAATCCTCCCTGCGCCACGGCGCCTAGCCGCGCGCGAGCGCCTTCCGGACCGCAACGCTACGTCGCTTCACCCAGCAATTGCTGCAGCTTCTGCGCCAACTCGCGCTTGCGGTAGGGCTTGGGCAGGAAGTGGCGGCTGGCGGCGTGGGCGCGGTCGTCCTGCACCGAGGATTCGGAAAAGCCGGAGGTGTAGAGGATGGGAAGGTCGGGACGCAGGGCCTTCACGGCCGTGCCCAGCTCCCAGCCGGTCATGCCGCCGGGCATCACGATGTCGGTGAAGACGAGGGCGATTTCGGGGGTGCCATTCAGCTGCGCCAGCGCCTCCTGGCCGCTGGCGGCCTCGAGCGCGCGGTAGCCGAGGTCGCGCAGCTGCGCCATCGCGGTGCGCCGCACGTCGCCGTTGTCCTCGACCACCAGGATCAGCTCGCCATGGGCGGCCGCCTCCAGCGGGATGGGCGCTTCCGGGGCGGCGCTCGCCGTCGCCGCGCTGCCCGTGCGCGGGAAGTAGAGCCGCACCACCGTGCCGTGGCCGACCTCGCTGCAGAGCTTCATGTGGCCGCCGGATTGCTTCATGAAGCCGTAGACCATGCTGAGGCCGAGGCCGCTGCCCTTGCCTGGGCCCTTGGTGG
>JBGPEQ010000515.1:0-3455 GCA_041482855.1 Dongiaceae bacterium
CCTCGACGATCAGCGCCACCCCGCCCGGCCCGTAGCCTTCGTAGCGCACCTCGTCGAAGGTGCCGCCATCGGCGCCGGCCGCCTTGCGGATCGCGCGCTCGATGTTGTCCTTCGGCATGTTGAGCGCGCGCGCGGCGGCGATCGCGGTCCGCAAGCGTGCATTCATGGCCGGGTCGGGCGTCCCGGCCTTGGCCGCCGCCATCACCTCGCGGGTCAGCTTGGCGAACATCTTCGCCCGCCTGGCGTCCTGCGCGCCCTTGCGGTGCATGATGTTCTTGAACTGCGAATGGCCGGCCATGCCTCTCGATCCTCGCGATGCCTCCGCGCTTTATAGCATCGCGCCGGCGACGCGAAAGCGGCGGGATACACACCAGCCCAATATGGCGGCTTTGCGGCGCGGCCCGGCTATTCCGCCGCCTGCGCCCACAGGGGGCGTGCGCCGGCGTCCGGCCAGGCGGGGACCAGCCGTCCGCCGAGCCGCAGCGGCGCGACGTTGCGGGCGAGCCCGCTCTTCGCGTCGGTTTCGACATAGACCCCGCACAGCGTCGCCGGGCCTTCCGCCGGGGCGAGCTTCTCACCCGGCAGCTTGGTGCGGAAGCGCTGCAGCGCCGCCTGTTTCTGCATGCCGATGACGCTGTCGTAGTCGCCGCACATGCCGGCGTCGGTCTGGTAGGCGGTGCCGCCCGGCAGGCGCTGGGCGTCGGCGGTCGGCACGTGGCTGTGGGTGCCGACCACCAGGCTGGCGCGCCCGTCGGCGAGATGCGCCAGCGCCATCTTTTCCGAGGTCGCCTCGGCGTGCACGTCGATCACGCTGGCCGCCACCGCGCTCCCCAGGCGATGGCGCTCGAGCAGCTCCTCGAGCTGGGCGAAGGGATCGTCGAGCGCATCCATGAACAGCCGGCCCATCAGGTTGGCGACCAGCACGCTCTGCGCCGTGTTCGTGGAGACCGACGACAAGACCGGCCTCGCCCGCCGGGTTTCGCCGGTGCGAGTCGCCGGGAGGTTGGAGTCCGTCGTCCCGACCGCCTGACCGGACCGCCTGTCTCCGCCGCAATCTTGCCATATTACCGCACTAGCTAGGGCCGGACGCATTGTCCGCGCCCCCACCAGATATGGTAGAAGCTAGAGCCTTGATTCGCAGGGATTAGGACCGATTCGGAGATGGCCGGACATTCACAGTTCAAGAACATCATGGTCCGCAAGGGCGCCCAGGACGCCCGCCGCGGCCGCCTGTTCACCAAGATCATCCGCGAGCTCACGACCGCGGCCAAACAAGGGCAGCCGGATCCGGACGCTAATCCCCGCCTGCGCGCGGCCATCGCCGCCGCCCGCAACGCCAACATGTCGAAGGACACCATGGAGCGCGCCATCAAGCGTGGCGCCGGCGGCGCTGATGACGCCAACTACGAAGAGGTGCGTTACGAGGGCTACGGCCCCGGCGGCGTCGCCATCATCGTGGAGGGACTCACCGACAATCGCAACCGCACCGCCTCTGAGATCCGCATCGCCTTCTCGAAGGCGGGCGGCCATCTCGGCGAGACCAACAGCGTCTCCTTCATGTTCGACCGCAAGGGCGTGATCCGCTTTCCGGCCAAGGCGGCCAGCGCCGACGCCATGTTCGAGGCCGCGCTCGAAGGCGGTGCAGAGGACGTGTCGAGCGACGCCGACGTCCATGAGGTGGTGTGCGCGACCGAGCAGTTCGCGGCCGTGCGGGACGCGCTCGAGGCCAAGTTCGGGTCGCCGCAGGAGGCCCGCCTCCACTGGCGTCCGCGCAGCAGCGTGGCGGTCGGTGCCGAAGCCGCCGAGTCCCTGCTGAAGCTGCTGGACGCGCTCGAGGACAACGACGACGTGCAGACCGTCGCGGCCAACTTTGAGGTCGCCGACGACGTCATGGCCCGGTTGACGGCGTGATCCGCCTGCTCGGTCTCGATCCGGGATTGCGCCACACCGGCTGGGGCGTGATCGACGTCGATGGCTCGCGGCTGCGCTATGTCGCCGACGGCACGATCCATCCGGCCACCGACTGTCCGATGGCCGAGCGGCTGGTGCAGCTGCACGATGCGCTCGCCAAGGTGGTCGCGGACTACAAGCCGCAGGAAGCCGCGGTCGAAGAGACCTTCGTCAACCAGAACGCTTCCTCCACGCTCAAGCTCGGCCTCGCCCGCGGCGTGGCGCTGCTGGTCCCGGCACTGGCCGGGCTCCCGGTCGCCGAATACCCGGCCAACCTCATAAAGAAGTCGATCGTCGGCGCCGGCCATGCCGAGAAGGCGCAGGTCCAGATGATGGTGCGCCGCCTGCTGCCGGGCTGCCTGCTGCAATCGGCGGACGCCGCCGACGCACTCGCCGTCGCCATCTGCCACGCCCACCATGCCTCGACGAACCGCGTCTGGAAGGTCGCGGCGGGCGGGGCGTCATGATCGCCAAGCTCACGGGCGCCATCGACTCCAAGAGCGCCGACGCGGCGATCGTCGACGTCGGCGGCGTCGGCTATCTGGTGTTCTGCTCGGCGCGCAGCCTGAGCCGGCTGCCGGCCGCCGGCGGCGCCGTCAGTCTCTTCATCGAGACCCATGTGCGCGAGGACCATATTCATCTCTATGGCTTCATCGATGCCGCCGAGCGCGAGTGGTTCCGTCTGTTGACGACGGTGCAGGGGGTCGGCGCCAAGCTCGCGCTGGCGATCCTCGGTGTGCAGTCGAGCGGCGATCTCACCCAGGCCATCCTGGTCCAGGACAAGACCAGCCTGACGCGCGCCAGCGGCGTCGGCCCCAAGCTGGCCGCGCGTATCGTCGCCGAGTTGAAGGACAAGGTCGGCGGCATCGCGCTCGGACCGGTGGCGGCCGCCGCCGAGGTCAGCGGGCCGGTCGCCGACGCCGTGTCGGCGCTCGTCAACCTCGGCTATCGCCGAACCGAAGCATTCGGCGCGGTGGCGCAGGCCTCCAAGCTGCTCGGACCCAATGCCGCCCTCGATGTGTTGATCAAGGCGGGCCTTAAGGAACTGAGCGCATGAGCGACGCGCGTATGGTCACGACGGCGCCGATGGCTGAGGACGTAGTCGAAGCTTCGATCCGGCCGCAGAGCCTCGAGGAATTCGTCGGCCAGCAGCAGCTGCGCGACAACCTCGGCGTGTTCATCGCTGCGGCGCGCGGGCGGCGAGATGCGCTCGATCACGTGCTGCTACACGGACCTCCCGGCCTCGGCAAGACCACGCTGGCGCAGATCGTAGCGCGCGAGCTCGCCGTCGGCTTCCGCATGACCTCGGGCCCGGTGATCGCGCGCGCCGGCGATCTCGCCGCGCTGCTCACCAATCTGGAGCCGCGCGACGTGCTGTTCATCGACGAGATCCACCGCCTCAACCCGGCGGTCGAGGAGATCCTCTATCCCGCCATGGAGGATTTCCAGCTCGACCTCATCATCGGCCAGGGGCCGGCGGCGCGCTCGGTGCGCATCGACCTGCC
>JBGPEQ010000516.1:0-3443 GCA_041482855.1 Dongiaceae bacterium
GGTCGCGTGCCAAGTGATAGGCGCAGGAGAGACCGGTATAGCCGCCGCCGATGATGGCGACATCGGTGTCGAAATCGCCGGCCACCGGATCGCAGCCGGCAACCTCATTGCCGGCGGTGGCCGCCCAATAGGAGTCGACATGGACAGCGCCGGGGCGGTCCAGGTCGGTAATGTCGATGGCCATCGATCCTCCGCGGCCGTCGATGGCCGGTGCTCATTGCCTTGGTTCGGCAGATTACGGAATCGACGACGGCGAAGACAAGGGAAGCGCCGGGCGCGGCGCGCTTCTTCAGAGAGCGCGCTGGGACCGAGCGGTCAGGCGGCGCGGTGGGCGGCCGACGGGGCCGGCGTCTCCTGGTCGACCTGCTGGCGCGGAATCCACACCACGAATTCCGTTCCTTCCGGGCCCGTGCGCGCGACGTCGATGGTGCCACCATGCTGCTCGACGATCTTCTGCACCGTCGGTAGGCCGAGGCCGACGCCGAAGCTCTTGGTCGTGAACAGCGGCTCGAAGATCTGCGGCAGCGCCTCCGCCGGAATGCCTGGGCCGCTGTCGATGACCGACAGCCGGCAATGCGGCCCGGCCGCCTCGGTCCGCACGGTGATGACGCGTTCGCGACCTTCGGGCGGCGTCCAGCCGGTGTCGGTCATGGCCTGCGCCGCGTTGTCGATGAGGTTGATGAGGATCTGCCGGAAGCGGTCGCCGTCGATGGCGACCGTGCAGCCGGACGCCAGTTCGCGCCGCAGCGTGACGGCCGGCGGCAGGGGGTGCTCGTCCAACTCCTCGCCGACCCAGGCGTCGAAAGCGATCGGCTCACGCGTCATGTCGCGCGCCCGCGTGTATTCCAGAAGGTCGGCGATAATGCCGTCGCACCGGCTGACGCTGCGCTCGGCCCGGTCGAGCGAGCGCTCTACGCCAAGTTCCTTGCCGGCGCACAGCTTCCTGAAGACGGCGAGCGACGCCCGGATGGCGCCGAGCGGATTGCGCAACTCGTGGCTGACCGTGCCGGCGACCTGTCCCAGCATCGAGAGTCGCTGGTTGCGCGCCAGCTTCGAGTTGGCGGCGTCGAGGTCGGCAGCCATCTTGCGGAACGAGATCACGAGATCGCCGACCTCGTCCGTCGACTTGACTCCGGCGAGATCTTCCGCCGCGCTGAAGTCTCCGGCGCCGAATTTCATGACGGCATCGCGCAGCTTGCGGACGGGCGTGGCGATCTGGTCGGCGATGAAGAGGCCGACGCCGAGGCCGATCAGCAGCGCCAATGCCGCGAACCCCAGAAGGGTCTCCGTCGACTTGTTGATTAGGGCCTCGGTGCTGTCGCGCCGTTCGCTGAGCTGGGCGGTCCGGTCGGCGATCTTGTCGTCGACGGTCGAGAAGAACGCCGAGTCGACCTCCTCCATCTTCTCGTTTCCAGCCAGGATCGACTCCAGGTCGGCGCGCGCATCGATCAGGGCGACGGCGCCGGCACTGGCCGCGAGTATCGCTTCGCCCTCCGCGGCGATGCGGTCGCGCTCCGTCAGCGCGGTCTTGTCGTCGGCAGAAGCGCCGGCGCGGTGGAACTTGTCGGTAGCGGCGGAGAATTCCCCGAGATATCGCCGCAGGCCGTCCTGCTGCTCCTTGATCTCGGCCTTCACGGCGTCGAGTTCGCCGGGTTCGAGATGGCCGATGAGCGTCGCCGTATCGGTCGCGCCGCCGCCAGCCTCGACGGCATTGCGATAGGCCTGCAGCACGATGTGCACCGCCTCGCTCGTCGACTCGACCGTGCGCGCGGCCTTCAACTCGGCCTGGGCCAGGCTGCGCACCGCCGTGAACGAATCGTCGGCGAGCAGCTGGTAGTCCTGCCGCACCGCCAGATTGTTGCGCACGGTGATGCCGGCAAGGCTCATCACCAGCAGGATAAGCGCGCCGAAGCCCAGCTGCAGCTTCTGCCGGATGGTCATCTTGCCGAACAAGCGGTTCATGCAGCAATTCCCTTTGCGACGCGGCACGCAGCCGGCAGCGCCAGGCGACGGCTGATCGGCCGGCGCGACGGCATGCGACTACTCACAAGGGTGAATTTCGACGCAATTCGTTAACGCGCCGTGAAGACTCCGTAAAGCATGAATCAATTTCCAGCGTTGTCGGAAGACCGCGGTATCGCGACAGTCCGAAAATGCCGCCGATCGAGCCGAATGGGACCGGGGCCCGGGTCGATGGTGGGCGCGACTGGGATTGAACCAGTCGAACCATGAACAGCGGCGGAACGTGATGATACACGGTGAAGCAGTGGAGTCGCAGGAAAAACCCTCCATTACGGCCTGATTAGACGTTTCTTAGATAGCCGTACCGTTTCACACTGTTTCATGCTATCTGCTACCCAGGTGCTACCCAGAGCGTTCGGGTAGCAACGGGGTAGCAGGCCATGCCGACTAAAAACCTAACCGTCCGCTTCATCGACAGCATCACACCGCCGGCCTCGGGACGCATCGAGTATTGGGATGGATCGACGCCCGGATTTGGTCTGCGCGTCTCCGACAGCGGTCGCAAGACCTGGGTCGTTCTCTACCGCCACGGCAAAGTGCGGCGCTTGACGCTCGGCACCTACCCGACGCTGCCGCTCGCCGACGCGCGAGAACAGGCCAAGGATGCATTGCGCGCTGCTGCTAAGGGCAAAGACCCGGCGGGCGAGAAGAAGACCGCACGGCTCGGCGACACCTTTGGCGATCTGGCCGAAGACTACATCGAACTCTACGCCAAGCCGAACAAGCGGTCGTGGAAGGAAGATCGCCGCGCGCTCGATCGCGACCTGCTGCCGATGTTCAAGAACCGCAAGGCCGCCGACATCAAGCGGCGTGAGGTCATCGCACTCCTGGACCGGATCAAGGCCCGCGGCGCAGCAGTGCTCGCTAACCGCACGCTGGAGATCATGCGCGGCATCTACAATTGGGGCATCGACAAGGAACGGGTCGAACACAACCCCTGCACGGGCATCAAGGCGACCGAGGAGACGTCGCGCGATCGTGTGCTGAGCGACGACGAGATCAGGAAGGTGTGGGCTGCGCTTACCGGCCGGCCGCTCGTCATCGCCGGCCGGTTCAGGCTCCAGCTCATTGCGGCTCAGCGGCCTGGCGAGGTGCGTAAGATGCGGTGGGTGGACATCGACGACGACTCGGGCTGGTGGACCATTCCTGCCGAGATCACGAAAAACCGACTCAGCCACCGCGTATGGCTCACGGAGCTTGCCCTGTCCGTGCTGCGCGAGATGAAGGAACAGAGCGGCCACGCCGGATGGGTATTCCCGAGTCCGACTGCCGCCGGTCCGGTGCGTAGCAACACGAAGCCGACGGCGGCGATCTGCAAGGCCTCGGGCGTCAGCTTCACGCCGCACGACCTGCGCAGGACGGCCGCCAGCCACATGGCATCGCTCGGCATCAGCCGCTTCACGATCAGTCGCGTTCTCAAC
>JBGPEQ010000517.1:0-3436 GCA_041482855.1 Dongiaceae bacterium
AACGCCGGCGCGCCGGCTAGGATTGCTTGCGGCGACGGCGCGTCACGCCCCCGCCACCATCATGCCGTCGACGCGGATCGTGGGCGCGTCGGTGCCGTAGCGGAACTCAAGATCGTTGGCCGGCGTCAGGTTGCGGAACATGTCGTTGAGGTTGCCGGCGATCGTCACCTCGCTCACGGGATAGGCGAGCTCGCCATGCTCGATCCAGAAGCCGGCGGCGCCGCGGCTGTAGTCGCCGTTGACGCCGTTGACGCCCATGCCCATCAGCTCCGTCACGTAGAAGCCGGAGAAGATGCCGCCGATCATCTCCTCCGGCGTCATCTTCCCCGCCGCCATGTAGAGGTTGGTCAGCGAGGGTGAGGGCGGCGAGGAGGTGCCACGGGCGGCGTGGCCGGTGCTCTTCAGGCCGAGCTGCCGGGCCGAGCGCAAGTCCAGCACCCAGGTGGTGAGCACGCCATTCTCGACGATGGCGCGCTTGCCGTTGGCGATACCTTCGCCGTCGAACGGCTTGGAGCTGGGGCCGCGCGGCCGGTGCGGATCGTCGGTGATCGTGATATCCGAGCCGAAGATGCGCTGGTTCAGCTTGTCCTTCAGGAAGCTGGTGCCGCGTGCGATGGAGGCGCCGTTGATGGCGCTAGCCAAGTGGCTGAGCAGGCCGCGGGAGACCCGGGGGTCGTAGACGATCGGCACCTTGGCGGTCGCCACCTTGCGCGCATGGAGCCGCTTCACCGCCCGCTCGCCGGCACGCTTGCCGACGGCGCTGGCATCCTCGAGGTCGCGGCCATAGACGGCGGTGGCGTAGTCGTAGTCGCGCTCCATGCCTGTGCCCTCCCCGGCCAGGACGGCAGTGCCGACGCTGTGGTGCGATCGTGCATAGCTGCCGTGGAAGCCGTTAGAGGCCGCCAGCGCGATGGTTGAGCGGCTCCAGCTGGCATCGGCGCCTTCGGAATTGGTCACGCCCTTGACCGCCAGCGCCGACTCTTCGGCGGCGCGGGCGCGCTCCTTCAGCAGATCGGTGGTCGGTTCGCCGGTGTCGCACAGGTCGATGGCCGGAATCTTGCGGACGAGTTCACCGGCGTCGGCGAGGCCGCAGTAAGGATCCTCCGGCACGGTCCGCGCCATGGCGATGGCGCGTTCGACCAGTTCGGTCAGCATGGGCGGCGAGGTGTCGGTCGTCGAGACGATCGCCTGCCGCTTACCGATGAAGACGCGCAGCCCGAGATCGCGGCTCTCCGCGCGCTCCAGCTTCTCCGGCTTGCCCAGCCGCTGCGCGACGCTGAGCGCGGCGCTGTCAACAAGCACCGCATCGGCGGCATCGGCGCCGGCCTTGCGCGCCCGCACGATCAAGTCGTCGAGCAACGACACGGCGGGCGTCGCCGTCGCTGCAGCGATTCGACGCGGCGCAGCGCTCTTCTTCGTGGCGAACTTTGTTGCCGTCCGGGACTTCGGCTTCACCGCCTTCGCCACCGGTTTCTTCTTGCGTGCCGCCGACTTCTTCACGACGGCCGTTTTTTTCGCGGCGGGCGCCTTTCGCGGCGCAGCTTTCGAAGTCGGCCGCGCGCGTTTGCGCGCCGGGATTTTTCGTTTGGCGGTCTTTCTCTTGGGAGGCATTGCTGGCTCGCTCGCCGGTGAGGTTGACGGATTAGTTGGCCCAGCCGGACGAAAAGCGCAAGGTCGGCGTGGAGAATTCGTGCCTCATGGCTCGCTACAGCACGATCCGCAACAGGGGAAGCTGGCGCCCGTTCTCGAGTTCGGAGGGTCGCGTGCCGATGCGCCGACAGCCCATCTTGAGATAGAAGCCCTCGGCGTTCGGATCGCTGACGACGATCAGCGCGGGATGGCCGAGGCCACGGGCGGTATCGACGGCATGCCGCCACAGGGCGCTGCCGATCCCGCGGCCGACGAGATCGGTCTCGACGAAGAGGTAATCGAGGCCGACGCCCTCGTTCTCCGGCTCTAATCCGTAGAACCCGGCGACGCGGCCGTCGATCTCCGCCACATAGTGCGGATGGCTTTCGATGTTGCGCGCCTTCACCGTCATGACCGCGCGGCAGCGCGCCAGGAAGCCGGCGTCATAGCCCCAGAAGGCCTTCGACCGCAGGCTGAGGTCGGTCAGGATCTCGGCCTCGTCTGCGCGCGCCGGGCGGATGCACAATCTCCCGGCGGCGGCATTCACTTCGGCAAGAGCGTTGCGCGTTTTGTGCATTGGTCAGCCAAGCTCCGGCATGCGAGCTTCGCCGGCGCAAACGAGGACATGCTCGTCTGCTGACCCGCGTCTCCCAACGGTCCTGCAATGCTCCCCATCCTGCTCATCATCGCCGCCGTCACGCTCTATGCCGTCATCGACGGCCTGGCCAAGGTGATGGTGCAGGACATGGATGTGCTGCAGATCATCTGGTCGCGCTTCGCCTTCGCGCTGCCGCTGCTGCCGATCATCGTCGGCAGGCGCTGGCCGGAACTGTTGCGCACGGAGAGGCCGGGGCTGCAGATCGCGCGCGGCGTGATCCCGATCGTCGCCGGCGCCGCCGTCGTGGTGGCACTCAGGGTCATGCCGCTCGCCGACGTGACCGCGCTCATGTTCGTCTCGCCGCTCATGCTGACGGCGCTGGCGGTGCCGCTGCTGAAGGAGCGGGTCGGGCTGCATCGCTGGAGCGCGGTGATCGTCGGCTTCCTCGGCGTGCTCGTGATCGTCCGTCCGGGCGGCGGCGCCATGCAGTGGACGGCGCTGCTGCCGCTGCTGACGGCGTTCCTCTACGCACTCTATCAGATTGCCACGCGGATCTTGAGCCGTAGCACGCCGCCACTCGCGACCTTCACGTACATGGTTCTCATCGGCACGGCGGTCTCGACGCTGGCGCTGCCGTTCGTCTGGCGCACGCCCGACGCGCTCGGCTGGGCGATGATGGCGGCGTCCGGCCTGCTGCACGGCCTCGCGCACTACCTGGTCACGCGCGCTTTCGCCCTGGCGCCGGCGGCGATTCTGGCGCCCTTCAACTACGCCCAGCTGATCGGCGCTACCGCCTTCGGCTATTTCGTCTTCGGCGACCTGCCGGACCGCTGGACGATCGTGGGAGCCCTCGTCATCGTCGGCGCCGGCCTCTACGTCGCCTATCGCGAGCGGCGCCTCGCCCGCCTCAGCGGAACCCCGGCTCATCGAAGCTCCTGAGCTTGCGGGAGTGCAGTTGGTCGGTGCCGGCCTCGCGCAGGATGCGGATGGCCTCGAGGCCGATCTTCAGGTGCTGCTTCACCCGCTCGCGATAGAAGGCGTTGGCCATGGCCGAGAGCTTGATCTCGCCATGGAGCGGCTTGTCGGAGACGCAGAGCAGCGTCCCGTAGGGGACGCGGAAGCGGAAGCCGTTGGCGGCGATGGTCGCCGATTCCATGTCGAGGGCGACCGCCCGCGACTGCGACAGGCGCTGGACGGGCTCGCGATGGT
>JBGPEQ010000518.1:0-3432 GCA_041482855.1 Dongiaceae bacterium
CCGCTTCGTGTTGCGAGGTTCCGTATTCACTGCAAAACGATCCCGCGTCCTTCGACAAACTCAGGATGAGGAGAATTCTTGGTGGCACAAAGAACAATCCTCATCCTGAGCCTGTCGAAGGACGCACGTCGGTTATCCAATTCTCCCGCTCACCCTGGAGTCTCGTTCGGCTCGCTCCCTCTGCGCCTCCGCGTCTCTGCGGTTCAATCTTCTACGGCGACAGCGCCGCGATGAGCGCCCGCGCCTTGTCCAGCGTCTCCTCATACTCGGCCGCCGGATCGGAATCGGCGACGATGCCGCCGCCGGCCTGGAACGTCACCATGCCGTCCTTCACGGCGTAGGTGCGGATGACGATGCTGGTATCCATGCTGCCGTCGAAACCGAGATAGCCGATGCTGCCGCAGTACGGGCCGCGTCGCGTCGGCTCCAGCTCGGCGATGATCTCCATGGCGCGGATCTTCGGCGCCCCCGTGATGGAGCCGCCGGGGAAGCTGGCCGCCAGCAGGTCGACCGCCGTCATGCCCGGCCGCAGCGCACCGGTGACGGTGGAGACCAGATGATGCACGGTGGCGAAGCTTTCGAGCGCGCACAGCCGCGGCACCTCCACCGAGCCGTCCTGGCACACCCGCGACAGGTCGTTGCGCAGGAGGTCGACGATCATCACGTTCTCGGCGCGGTCCTTCTCGCTGGCCAGCAGCTCGTCCGCCAGCACGCGATCCTCGGCCGGCGTGGCGCCGCGCGGCCGCGTTCCCTTGATGGGGCAGGTCTCGACCCGGCCGTCGCGCAGCTGGAGAAACCGTTCCGGCGAGGCCGAGGCCACCGCGACATCGTCGAGCTTGAGGAAGGCGGCGAACGGCGCCGGATTGAGGCCGCGCAGCCGGCGATAGAGCTCGAACGCGGTCATGCCCGTCGGCAGCGGCGCGGTGAAGCGCTGCGACAGGTTGGCCTGAAAGATGTCGCCAGCCAGGATGTACTCGACCACCCGCCGCACCACCGCCTCATACTGCGGGCGCGTGAAGTTGGACGTGATCGCGGGCGGCACCTGCGGTACGCCCGGCCGCGGCAGCGGCGCCGCCGACGCCAGCCGTGCGGAGAACGCATCGAGCCGTTCCTGGGCACGCTCCCGACGCTTCGTCGGATCGGCTTCCGGCAGCCCACTCGACAATATCCAGGCCCGCCGTTCCCGATGATCGAACGCCACGATCACGTCATGGAATCCCAGCGCCAGATCGGGGAACCGCCTGTCATCGGCGCGCGCGAGCGGCACGCGCTCGAGATGCTGGGCCAGTTCATAGCCGAAATAGCCGACCGCGCCGCCCTGGAACGGCGGCAACCCGACCGCCGGCTGCAGCGCATAGCGCGCCAACTCCCGCCGCAGGACGTCGAACGGATTGCCGGCGCTGCGCTCGCCGGCGAGCGCGATCGCGCCGTCCTTGCTGGTGAGCACCCGAAACGGCTCGGCCGCGATGAAAGCGTAGCGCCCGCGCTCCGCCGTCAGCAGCGCGCTATCCAGCAGCGCCGCATACGGATCGTTCGCGAACACCGCGAACAGTCCAAGCGGATCGCCATAGTCGATCTCGCGCACTTGGACGGCTGCCGCGGGCTCGCTGGCATGCAGCAGCCGCGCTGTCGGCGCCGTCGATGTTGTCGTGTTACCGCGCATTGTCAGATGCGGACATCTCCGGATTGCACGGGCATCTTGCGTCCTTCGACAAGCTCAGGATGAGGGGGAATTTTGGTGGCACAAAGACTTCTCCTCATCCTGAGCCTGTCGAAGGACGCACGTCGCTGATCCCGGTCTCCCGTTGCTGCATTTCCAGTCATCGCAAAAACGCTCTAAGGTTCAGCCGCATCATTGAATACGCCCGTGCGGAGAGTCGCAACGATGGAATCTTCAGGGGACACGGAAGCGCTGCCGGCCGCCGTCCCGGCGACCGCGCAAGTCTATCTGTCACCCTGCGCCCTTGGCCCGCTTACCGTTCTCGCTCCTATGGTTGCGGCTGCGGCGGCGTTGCCGCTAGCCGGCGGTCCGCTGGCCTTTTCCACCTGCGAGATCGCGATCCGCGAGTCCGCTCGGGTCACGCGCACGACAGCATCGCTCACGGAGACGCGGAGTTGGGCGGCACGCCAGGGCGGCGCCATCGGCGCTCGCGTCACCCGCCTGCTCGACGATCTGTCGCGGTCGCGCCACGGTCCGCGCGGCGAGTCGCTTTCGAAGCCTCTCATCATGGGCATCGTCAATGCGACACCGGACAGCTTCTCCGATGGCGGCGAGCATTTCGACCCGGCTGCCGCGATCGCTCACGGACAGCGCCTCGCCCACGCTGGCGCCGACATCCTGGACATCGGCGGCGAGTCGACGCGCCCCGGCGCCGCGCCCGTCGCCGCGAACGACGAGGCCGCGCGCGTCCTGCCGGTGCTGCAGGGGCTGTCGCAGCTTCGCGCGTCGTTCCCGCAGCTGCTGCTGTCCATCGATACCCGCCACGCCGCCGTCATGCGGGCGGCCCTTTCGCAAGGCGTCGGCATCATCAACGACGTCACCGCCCTCACCGGCGATCCCGAGAGCCTGGCCGTCGCCGCCCGCAGCGAAGCCGCCGTCGTGCTCATGCACATGCAGGGCAAGCCTGCGACCATGAACCTGGCGCCGCGCTATGACGACGTGGCGCTCGACGTCTTCGACTATCTGGAGGCCCGCATCGCCGCCTGCCTGACCGCCGGCATCGCGCGCGAGCGCATCATCGTCGACCCCGGCATCGGCTTCGGCAAGCGCGGACCGCAGAACCTCGCCATCCTGCGTGCCCTCGCGCTCTATCACGGCCTCGGCTGCCCCATCCTGCTGGGCGCCTCACGCAAGGCCCTCGGCAGCGAGTCCGAGGGCCGCCTGCCGCCGAAGGAACGCCTGCCCACCTCCCTGGCCGCCGCCCTGCACGCCCTGAACCTGGGCGTGCAGATCCTGCGCGTCCACGACGTCGCCGAGACCCGCCGCGCCCTCGACCTCTGGCAGCGGCTCAACAGCGCCTCGTGAAACACCCGGACGCTCCCCGCTCTCTCGCCGCCGAATCGCGTTCGATTCCCGTCTCTGAGAGGTCTCTGATGTACCAAAAGTGCGCAAGGTCATCTCATTGAAAAACAAGGCTGATTTTTTAATGCATGGGGTTGTTTTGCAGAATCGTGTTTTCCGGCCGCCGGCGCGATGTTTCGCGTGAAATATTTATGCGTAAGAAGGACTGCTCCTGGCTCGCGATGTTTCACGTGAAACGGTTTTCTCCAGCGCCGCTCACTCAGCCATCCGCGCGGCGATGTTTCACGTGAAACATTTATGCGTAAAAGCCGCTCTGCCCGATTTGCGCGAACCCCAGAATCCAGGAACACTGGCACTCGGGTAGCGCCATGACCGACCGCATCATCGTCATCAATCCCAACAGCAGCGAG
>JBGPEQ010000519.1:0-3422 GCA_041482855.1 Dongiaceae bacterium
AGCGGTGAAGCGTGTCGTGAAGCATGCCCGGGTGCAGGCCGAGAGCCACATCCGCACGCCCGAGAATGCCGACTACGTCATCGCCTCCGGCCAGGCCGATATGGTCTCGATCGTGCGCGGCCAGATCGCCGATCCGCACATGGCCAACAAGGCGCGCGCCGGCCGTGCCGAGGACATCCGCCCGTGCATCTCGTGCAACCAGATGTGCTGGGGCCGCCGCTCGCGCGATTATTGGATCAGCTGCCTGGTCAATCCGTCGGTCGGCCGCGAGTTCCAATGGGGCGGCGACCGCTTCGCGCCGGCGGCAACGCCGAAGAACGTTCTCGTGGTCGGCGGCGGGCCCGCGGGCCTCGAAGCCGCGCGCGTCGCCGCCGAGTGTGGCCATCGTGTCACGCTGGTCGAAGCCGCGCCGCGTCTCGGCGGGCAATTCCGATTGGCGGGGGAACAGCCGCGCCGCGGCCAGATCATCGACCTGCTCGACTGGTACGAGGGACAGCTGCGGAAGCTGCAGGTGACAGTGAAGGTGAACACGCCCGTCGACGCCGACGAGGTCAAGGCCATGGGCGCCGATGTGGTCGTGCTCGCCGCCGGCTCGCAGCCTGCGGGCACGGGCTATCAACGGGGCCTGCCGACGCGCGACCGCCTGCCGGGCCTCGAACGCGGCAACGCCTGGTCTGTCGAAGAGGTGATGGGCAAGGCGGCGCGTCTCGGCAAGCGCGTGCTGGTCGTCGACGACGGCGGCAACTGGCGCGGCTGCGGTACGGCCTGGCACCTGGCGGAGCAGGGCCACGCGGTCACGCTCCTCACCGCCGATCCCTTGGTCGGCCGCGATCTCCAGCGCACCAGCTCCGACTGGGTGATCCGCCCGCGTCTGCGCCAGCTCGGCGTCGCCTTCCTGACCGACTCCGTCGTGATCGAATGGCACGGTGACGCCGCCACCGTCCGCGACCTGCTGACGAGCAAGGAGTCGCGTCACGCATTCGATTCCTTGGTGCTGGCGACGACTAATGTTTCGGAGACCGAACTCGCGGAATCGCTGCGCGCGGCCGGCGTCGAGTTTCAGGCGGTCGGCGATTGCGTCTCGCCGCGCCATGCACCGGCGGCGATCTATGAGGGGCGAAGGCTCGGAATTGCGCTGTGATGATCGAACGGCCTTTTCGCGATCCGCTGCGAAAGAAGGTAAATAAAACTTAAGGTAAAGATAAAATTTACTACGCAATTCTCGAAGAATTTACCGGATTTACAGGTGAAAGTCATTGCGCATTAATCCGGCCATGGCACAATGCTTCGGTATCGTCGGAGTGCCCGGCTTGGGCACCCATCGCATCGGAAGGACGAGACACATGTCTGACGCAGGACGCGATCTCATCAGTGCCATGAATTCGCTGGCGACCGAGATCGAACGCGGGATTTTCGTGGCGCAGGGCATCGCCGCGCCCACCATCGGCAACCTCGAGGAAGACCGCGCGCGCGCGATGCAGCGCTGCCAACAGGCGATTGCATTGTTGCAGGCGGGCGGCTCCGCTGGGGTTCCCCGCGGCGAGATCTCGGCCGCGATGCGCCGCCTCGAAGGCATGCTCGCGCGCGAGCAGCGGCTGGGCAAGTCGCCCCGCGTCTGCGGCGTGCACTGACGCCATCGCCGCCGCAACAACCCTACATCACCGCTGAATCGATCCGGACGCCGGAAACGGCGTCGCGGATTGCCGCGCTCAACGCGGGCGCGCCTTGTCGCCGGCGGAGACCTCGACGGTGCCGAGGGCGTCGGCCAGACGCGTTCGCGCGCTGCCGGGCGCGAGCGCTCGCTGCTGGCTCGCGGCCGGTGACCAGGCGGTGAGGTAGATGATCTGGAATGTAGCGGACAAGCGGCCTTCCGCGTCGCCGAAACGTCGCCGATAGAGCTCGTCCGTACGCGCCGCCAGAGCCGGATGCAGCGGCCGACCGGTGCGCTCCCGCACGGCATTGCCTTCGCCCATGCCGCGCAGGTCATGCATCAGTTTCAGGATGTCCGGATAGCTCACCGTCAGCCGATCGCCGTCGATCACCGGCAGCGCGAAGCCGGCGCGCTGCAGCAGGCCGCCGGCATCGCGCAAATCGGCAAAGGGCGAGACGCGCGGACTGACGCCGCCCGCTTCGGCCAGCTCGGCTTCGATCAGGGACTGGCGCAGCTCGTAAAGCGTATCGCCGCCGAGCATGGCCGCGAGGAACAGGCCGTCGGGTTTCAGGCATTGGCGGACTTGCAGCAGGCAGCCGGGCAGGTCGTTGACCCAATGGAGCGACAAGTCGCTGATGACGAGGTCGAATGACTCCGGCGCGAACGGCAACAGCTCCTCGTCGGCGGCGAGCGTGGGACGGCCGTTGGCGGCGGCGCGGCGCGCCATGGCGGCCGACAGGTCGCACTGGACCAGCGTCTCGATCCCGCCGCGGCCGCGCAAGGCCGCCGCGATCTCGCCGCCGTGGCAGCCGAGGTCGAGCGCCAGCGGGAACTTGCGCGTTACGTCGTCGAGCCGGTCGGCCAACCGCTCCGCTACTTCGCGGAAGAGGAAGTCGTGACTGTCGAGAGTCGCCGCCGCGCGGTCGCGGTGGCGCCGCACCAGCCGACGGTCGAAGACGTTCATGGAGTCGACCATGAAAGTGCGGACCGTCTAGGCTTGCGGTCCCACCGGCCGCTCGCCCTTGATGGTCGTGCGGTGCATCAGGCGGCGCTGGCCGTCATAGTCGTTGATGGCGTAGTGCATGGTGCAGCGATTGTCCCACACCGCGAGGTCGCCGGTGCGCCAGCGCAGGCGGCAGGTGAACTCCGGCTGGATGGCGTGGGCGTAGAGGAAGTTGAGTAGCGGCCGGCTCTCGGCCGGCGTCATGCCCTCGAAGCGGGTGGTGTAGATGGAGTTCACGAAGAGCGCCTTGCGGCCGGTGGCGGGATGCACGCGTACGACCGGATGGGCGGTCTCGCGGTCGGCCTCGGGATTGTTGCGCTCCATGCCGATGGAGCGGGAGACCGCCAGGTCCTTCGGCACGCCGCCGACGCCGTAGGGCTTGCCGGTATGGACAGCGTTCAGGCCGTCGAGCATCCGCCGCATGGCGGGCGAGAGCGCGTCATAGGCCGCGTACATGTTGGCGAACAGCGTGTCGCCGCCGTGGCTCGGCACTTCCCGCGCATAGAGGACCGAGCCGAGCGGCGGCTCCTCCAGGAAGCTGAAATCCGAATGCCAGGCATTGCCGAAGGTGCTGATCTTGCGCTCGTCCGCCTCCTTCAGAACCGCGATGATGTCCGGATACTCGTTCATGTGCTTGATGTAGGGCGAGCGGCTGATGGGCCCGAAGCGGCGCGTGAAGGCGAGATGCTGCTCGGGCGTCAGCGTCTGGTCGTGCAGGAAGATGACGAGGTGGTCGTGCAGCGCCCGCTCGATCTCCGCGAAGGTCCG
>JBGPEQ010000520.1:0-3418 GCA_041482855.1 Dongiaceae bacterium
CGTAGGCGACCGAACCGACGATGGTGCGCAGCCGCCGCCGGCGCGGATGATCGGCCGGAAAGGCGCCGTCGTCGGGTTCGAGATAGACATTGTGGGTGTTGTCGCAGAAATAGGCGCCCGGCGCGGCCGCGCGCGCCTCCGCCGCCATGGCTGCAATCGCCGGCGGCGTCAGGAATCCCCGCAGCAGCGCCACGCCGGTCTCGGCCAGCTGGCGGCGGTATTGCGCGACAAGCGCCTGCGCGGCGGGACTCGCGAGATCGGCGATCGGATAGCGGGCGAGATCGATGAGATCGGCTGCCGAGGCGGCAGCCGCCGGATACGCGCCATCATTCATGTTCACTCGTACGACCATGCCGGCGATTATTCATCAGTTCGGCGGCACTGTCGATGCGGGGCAATCGGCGGAAGCGTCTCAGTTTGAAATTCGGTTTCTGGCGCATTGTGCAACTTCAGCGCGTCAAACGAATCGTCAGGGATGTGCCAATTCCGGAAATCCTTTGAGGGGCAAATAGACCTCTTCGGGATGATCCGAACGACCGCCGGCACTGGAAGCGTTGTCGAAAACCTCACGCATCCTAACGGTCACTCGTTGGTCGCCCCGATCCGCGGCTTGCCGCGGCACGTCGACATCAGCAACAGCGCCACGACAGCGTGCAGCGCAACGCCCGGCCACAACAGCAAGCCTCCCACGTGCCCGGCCGTGCCTAAGTAAGCGAGGTACAGCGCAATCAGCACGTTGTAGATCAACATCGCCCGAAAGGCCTGCCAGGCGCTCTCGCCGCGCTGCCAGCTCGGCCAGCACCCTAGTCCCAGCGCGAGCAACGCGATACCGAAAAATCGGCCGAGCAGCGTGCCCGCACTGGCGACTTCCGTGCCCAGCAGCAACGTCACGACGATCGTGGGATCGATCATCAGGACGAGACCGGTACCGACTTCCACGGCCGCGGCGAAGGCGAGGATATTCCTAAGACTGTTGCGGCTCGTTTCGCTCATTGCGTCCCACTGGTATGGCCATGATTAGCACGTTGGATCATTCAGGCAAGTCATCCGCTGCGCATCGTGGCAGCGCGTCAATCCAGCAGTTCCATAAAGAAAATGGCCTGCCGGTGAGAGTGGGGCCTTGAGGCGAGTAATGCCTCGTCAACCGCCCCAGACCCGTCATTCCACCGGGTTCGTCGCCTCGATCCAAGGCCGCCTTTTCCCGAAACTGCAGTCTTGGGTCAGCTCCTTAGTCAACGCGTTAATAGGCGTTGTGGGCACAGACCCTAGAGCCGCGATGATGATCCCCACATCTATCGCCGTCTCCTCGCCCGGGAGGCCTCATCACTCCCGGCCCTGGCACGTACTGCGGCTCAGCGCTCGCCTCCACCGGCAGATAGGCGCCAATCAGTCGATTGTTCGCGTCGGCATTGGGTTGCGTGTAGCAGTCGGGCTCGGCCAAAGTGGAATAGCACCAGGCGGGCGTCGCGCCGAAGGCCTCGGCGGGCCCGTGCACCAGCAGGAGGGACGGCTCCTGGGGCGGGGGAACACACGCGCCCAGAAGCATTGTCGCCATCGCACACCCAAACAGCCTTCCTACCATGGCGCTTCCTCGCTTTTGACAATGATAACCTCTGCCTCCAGCCAACCCAAGACCTGGTTTTGCGCTGCCGCCTTGGCATTGACGCTGGCCGCCCTTGTTTATAGTGGGATTGCGCCCCACGACCGGTTGACCTGGGCCAGGGAGGTTTCCTGGGTGACAATCGGCACGCCCGTGCTGACATTGTAGACCGCACGGTGGCCGAGCGGATGGGCTTCTACCGAGATCAAGCGCCGACGCTTGGCCGCGCCGTCGCCGGTCTTAATGCTCAGGCGAAGAGCTTCGCGCTCGGCAACTTCCATCCGGCGCCGAAGGATCATCAAGGTCTGGTCTACCCCAGCAAGCAGCAGTCGGTGGTGCGACACAGATGTTCCGAGTCGTGCCACCTTCAGCAGTCAAGGGACGACGCCTACACGTCCGCTTTTCTTCCCATTGCAGAAATTCAAACTGAGACATTGCCCGGTCGGCATCCAGCGCCATTTCGCAATCGACTCGCGGCGGCATGATTCATTAAGCTGTCATGCGCGGCTTCGGCCACCATCGACAGGGGGAGAAATACGCCATGAAACGAGTACTGGGAGTCATTGCCGTCGCGGCCCTGCTGGCCGCGCTCGCCGCGCCGGCGGGGGCCGGCGACGTGCTCGACCGCGTGCTGGCGAACAAGAAGCTCGTCAACGCCCTCGACGCCGAATATCCGCCGTTCTCGTTCCTCGACGCCAGCAACCGGATGGATGGCTTCGACATCGACGTGGCGAAGGAAGTGGCGAAGCGCCTCGGCGTCGAGCTCGAGCATGTGACGCCCGGCTGGGACGTCATCACGGCCGGCAAATGGGCGGGACGCTGGGATATCTGCATCGGCTCGATGACCGCGACCAAGGAGCGCGCGGAAGTGCTGGATTTCCCGGTCCAATATTATTACGGGCAGGCCGTCCTGCTGGTGAACAAGAACAATACCTCGGTGAAGGAGGCCAAGGACCTCGCGGGCAAGAAGATCGGCGTGCAGGTCTCCACCACCTACGAGAAATACCTGCAGAAGAACCTGGAGATCGATGCCGCCGGCGCGCCGCCCGTGACCTATCGGATCGACAACCCGCAGATCGTCTCCTATGACGAGGAGCCGCTGGGCGTGGAGGACCTGTCGCTCGGCGACGGCACGCGGCTCGACGGCATGGTCGTGGGCGTCCTCACCGCCGAGGACTACATCAAGAACGGCAAACCCGTGAAGATCGTGGGCCAGCCGCTGTTCTACGAACCGATCGCGGTCGCCGTCGACAAGGGCGACCCCGAGTTCGCCGCCAAGGTAAAGGAGATCGTCGACGCCATGCGCGCCGACGGCACGCTGAAGAAGCTCTCGGAGAAGCGCATCGGCGTCGACATCACGACGCCGCCGCAAGGCAGCTGACGACGGGAGGAAGCGGGAACCTATCGTATGTACATGTCTCCCGGGCTGCATGACCGCTCTGCGTGCTTCGACAAGCTCAGGATGAGGGGAAATCATGGCGGCCCATAGAAAGACCCTCATCCTGAGCTTGTCGAAGGACGCACGTAACCGGTCCCAGTCTCCCAACGTGCACGAAACGACCCGAAAACTTCTGCATATACGGTAGGAAAGGGGGACACAGATGAACACAGATGTATAGTTCTGGCGCGCCGAAGGCGCGCAAA
This sequence comes from Dongiaceae bacterium, assembly GCA_041482855.1. Taxonomy (GTDB): domain Bacteria; phylum Pseudomonadota; class Alphaproteobacteria; order Dongiales; family Dongiaceae; genus JBGPEQ01. Next base: position 3,245 of record JBGPEQ010000520.1, read on the forward strand.
CGCTCTTATCCGTGTTCATCTGTGTTCATCTGTGGTCATCCTTTCTCTCCGCTTTTCCGGTGAATCTGCGTTCGCCGCCCCCCCGCGATGACAGCGCCGCCCGCCGACGCCCCGCTCCCCCGTGACCTGCGCCCCGGCTGGCCGCTGGCCCTGCTCGCGTTTGGCGCTTCCTAC
>JBGPEQ010000521.1:0-3407 GCA_041482855.1 Dongiaceae bacterium
ACCTGGTGGATGGAGCCGCGATGCTCGGCGGCGATCAGCGTGCCGTCGACGCGCACCTTGGCGGTCCAGCGTCCGTCCGGGCTTTCCAGAACGGTGCCCGGATGGAGCAGCCCGCGCTCCACCAGCCAGCCGAAGGGAATGCGCGGCTCGTCGCGCTTCGAGGGGATGGCGATGATCTCCGGATCTTCCATCGGCCGCACCTGGGCGATGCGCGCGCGGGCCACCTGCGCGTACTCCTCGTCGCGCTCGATGCCGATGAAGCGGCGGCCGAGCCGCTTGGCGACGGCACCGGTGGTGCCCGTGCCGAAGAAGGGATCGAGCACGACGTCGCCCGGCCTGGTCGCCGCCAGGATCACGCGATGCAGCAGCGCCTCCGGCTTCTGCGTCGGGTGGGCCTTGCGGCCGTTGCCGTCCTTCAGCCGCTCGCCGCCGCTGCAGATGGGGATCAGCCAGTCGCTGCGCATCTGCAGCTCGTCGTTGAGCGCCTTCATGGCCGCGTAGTTGAAGGTGTACTTGGCGGCCTTGTCGCGGGCGCACCAGATCAGCGTCTCGTGGGCGTTGGTGAAGCGGCGGCCGCGGAAGTTCGGCATCGGGTTGGTCTTGCGCCAGACCACGTCGTTCAAGATCCAGAAACCCAGGTCCTGCAGCCGGGCGCCGACGCGATAGATGTTGTGATAGCTGCCGATCACCCAGAGCGTGCCGTCGTCCTTGAGCGCGCGCCGCGCCGCGGTCAGCCAGGCCTCGCTGAAGCGGTCGTAGTCGGCGAAGCCGTCGAAGCGGTCCCAGGCCTCGTCGACGCCGTCGACGACGCTGTTGTTCGGCCTCAGGAGCTCGTTCTCGAGTTGCAGATTGTAGGGCGGATCGGCGAACACCATGTCGACCGAACCCGCCGGCAGCCCGTTCAGGATAGGAACACAGTCCCCGACGATGATCTCGTCGAGCCGCGGACTGTCCGATTCCTTGCCATTCCCGCGCCCCATGGCGCGCACAATGAGTCACGCGGACTCGATCGTCAATAGCTTTTTTGATTCAATAGGTTACACTAAGGAGTTCTGAAATCGGTCGAAACGACCGCCGATGGTAGGGCGTCACGCCCAGACGTACTAGCCCTTGTTTGTGCTCGGGCGTGCCGTAGCCGGCATTATTTTCCCAACCGTAGCCGGGATGGGCGCGCGCCAGTTCGGCCATGCCGCGGTCGCGCGTCACCTTGGCGACGATCGAGGCGGCGGCGATGGAGAGGCTCAGGCTGTCGCCGGCGACCACGGTGCGGACCGGGCAGGGCAGCTCGGGGGCCGCATTGCCGTCGACCAGCGCCACGGCCGGCCGCAGCGGCAACCGCTCGACCGCCCGGCGCATCGCCAGCATGGTCGCGCGCAGGATGTTCAGCGCGTCGATCTCCTCGACGCTCGCCTCGCCGACGCCGATCATCGCGTAGAGCGGCAGCAGGGCGAACAGCTCCGCCCGCTCCTCGCGCGCAACCGCCTTCGAGTCGTCGATCCGGCGCGCCAGCTCGCCAGGCAAGCTGCGCTCATCGAGAATGACGGCCGCCGCCACCACCGGCCCGGCCCACGGTCCGCGTCCGGCCTCGTCGATGCCGGCGACGGGCGATTTTCCACAGGCGCGCTCATGGGAGAAATCAGGCATGCGCCGCTCATAGCGCGATTCGATGGGAGCGCCTACATTGATTTGAAGCGGCGGCGCGGACCTGCGCCCTGCTGCCCTAACGCTGACTCGCAGGAGGACCGAAATGCCCACCACGGTGAAGGAGATGCTGGCCGCCGCCCGCGCGGCCGTGCCGATGATTACGCCGCAGGAGACCGCGGCGCTCGTCGCCGAGGGCAAGGCCGTCGTCGTCGATGTGCGCGACGGCACGGAAGTGCAGGCGAGTGGCAAGGTCAAGGGCGCCCGGCATGTGCCGCGCGGCCTCCTGGAGTTCAAGGCCGATCCGGAATCGCCGGCCCACGATCCATCCTTTCAGAAGGACAAGGCGATCATCGTCTATTGCGGCTCCGGCGGCCGCTCGGCGCTCGCCGGCAAGACGCTGAAGGACATGGGCTACGCTGACGTCCGCAACCTCGGCGGCTTCCAGGATTGGGTGATGAGCGGCGGCGCGGTCGAGAAGTAGGGGCGAGCGGCGCCCGCCCCTACGCGCTCCGGTCAGCTGTCACAGGCCTATGAACAGCGCGATGCCGGCCGCGGCGATAGCGCCGCCGCCGCCGCGAATGGCCAGCATTCCCTTCGGCATGCGCATCGCGAACCCGATGCTGAGGCCGATCCCGTGCAGAATCGCCGTCGCCACGACGAAGCCCAGGCCGTAGAGCACCGGCGATGCGGCCTGCGGCAATTCGGTGCCGTGGGCGTGGCCGTGGAAGAGCGCGAACAGCGCCACCAGCGCGATCGATAGCGCGAGCGGCGGCTTCACCTGGAAGGCGATCAACAGGCCGAGGCCGAGCACCGAGGCCGCGATGCCCGCCTCGATGCCCGGCACGGGCACGCCGGCCACGCCGAGCAACCCGCCAACGGCCATCGCCAGCGGGAACGCGACCGGCAGCACCCACAAGGCCGGGCGTCCCGTCTGCGCCGCCCAGATGCCGACCGCCACCATCGCCAGTATGTGGTCGAGGCCCGAGAACGGATGCGAGAAGCCCTGCGTCCAACCGGCGCCGCTGGCGTCGATGATGTGGGCGTGAGCAGGCGAAGCGAGGACGAGAACGACGATCGCCAGCAGGCCGATGAGATAATTCCTACGCATGTTGGTCCAACCCTCCATGGTCAGATAGAAGCCCTTGCGACGTGCCGGCAAGCCATCGATAGAAGACGCCCGTGAGAGATCCCAGCACCAGCCAGAACAGGAAGCTCGTCACCACGGCGGCGGCGGCGAAGCTGTGCGCCAGGCTTTCCGGCACGAGACTCCTGTATTCCGCCGGCTGCGGCGCCCCGTAGATGTGCGGCAGGGCGATCAGGCCGACCCCGAGCACGGTCAGCGCGATATTGCGCGTGAAGAAGATCAAGGCCAGCCCGCCGGCGGTTGCGATGGCTGTCGCCACCCACCAGATCTGCCGATCGAGCAGCGGCGCCGCCTCCGTGCCGGGCACCTCGGGCGGCAGGCCCAGCCCCGGCGCCAGCGTGAAGGTCGCAAAGCCGGCGAGGCCCCAGAACAGGCCCTGGCGCCAATCCATCGCGCGCCCCCGCAAGGCATAGGCGGCGGTGAGCAGCAAGCCGAAGGCGATGCCGGTCAGAACATCCGCCAACACGGTGAAGGCGGTCCGCTCGAAGCCGTCCGTGGGCCCCCAGGCCTCGGCATCGTGGTGATGCTCCGTCGTTGCGGCATCTGTGGTGGTCGCCGGAGCGGTGCTGGCTTCGGCGGCCTTCTCGTAGGTTTCAGCCTTCAGGATGATCGGCACCGT
>JBGPEQ010000522.1:0-3398 GCA_041482855.1 Dongiaceae bacterium
CCACGGCGCCACCGTCGAGATGCACGGCGTCTCCTCGACCTCGCACATGGTCGACACCGGATTGGTGGTCTCCGGCGTCGATGCCACCAGCATCAGGTCGACCTTGTTGCCGACGATCAGCTCGCGCGCGACGTCGGCGGCGCGGTTGGGATTGGACTGGCTGTCCTTGACCGCGACCTCGACCGGAAATGACTCGCTGCCGATCTTGAGACCGCCTTTGACGGTGTTGAGAAAGTTCGAGATCACGAAATTGTCGGCCTCGGCGAAAGCGGCAAGTGGTCCGGTCTGCGGGCTGACATAGCCGAGCTTGATGGTCCGTTCGGCCGCAATCGCCGGCTTCGGAAAGGCCTGCGAGAACGCGGCCGCTCCCGCCCCTGCGCCCGCCAGCGCGACGAAGCGGCGGCGAGTTACGCTCGTTCGACTGTGCCGGTTTCTTGCAGTGCCCATCTTCTCAATCCTCCCTTCGCAATCATTATTTGGACGCCTCCATCGGCTGGCATGAGCAGGGTGCGTCCTTCGACAAGCTCAGGATGAGGGAGAATTTTGGTGGCACCAAGAAAGTACCTCATCCTGAGCTTTTCGAAGGACGCACGGCATCGATCCAAGTCTCATACTGCGACTATTCAGCCGCCGGGCGGTATGCCATGGAAAGCCTCTTCCAGCAGCGCCCGGATGCCGTCCAACGTGACCGGGCGCGGGTTGTAGTAGGGGTTTTGGGTGGCCAGGTGGGCCGCGCGGTCCAGATCGTCCGCGCTCATGCCAATCTCCTTCAGTGCCGCCGGCGCCCGCAGCCGGCGCGCCAGTTCGTAGAGCGCAGTCGCAGGATTGCCGGTGCTGCCGAGCGCGTGGGAGATGCGTTGCATGGCCGCCGGCGCGGCCGCGAAGTTGTAGGCCGTGGCGTAAGGCAGAATGATTGTATGGGTCTGCGCATGCGGCAGTTTGAAACTGCCGCCGAGCGTGTGGCAGAGCTTGTGATGCAGGGCCATGCCCACCGAGCCGAGGCAGGCGCCGGCGAGCCAGGCGCCGTAGAGCGCCGTCGTGCGCGCCTCCAGGTCAGCGGCCGGCGACACCACCTTCGGCAGGCTTTCGGCCAGCGCGCGGATGCCTTCTTCCGCCATCAGCGAAACGATGGGATTGGCGTTCTCGGCATAGAGCGCCTCGACGCAATGGGCGATGGCGTTCATTCCGCTCGGCCCGGCGATAGCCGGTGGCAGTGTCAGGGTCAGAGTGGGATCGTAGATGACGACGCGCGGCAACACCTTGGGGTCGCGGCCGGTGCGCTTCACGCCGCCCTCGGTCAGGCCCCAGATCGGTGTCATCTCGGAGCCCGAAAAGGTCGTGGGTATGGCCACGACCGGCAGCCCCGATTCCAGCGCGATGGCCTTGGCCAGGCCGATGGTCGAGCCGCCGCCCACGGCCACGGTCACGTCGGCATGGAGGCGCCGGGCCTGCTCGCGCGCGTCGCGGGCGGTTTCGATCGGCACATGCATGATCGCCTTGTCATAGACGCCCGCCGCCCGACTGCCGAGACGCTTGACGATGGCATCCACCTGCCCGCGCCGCGAGGTCGCGAGCAGCAAGGCGCGCTTGCAGCCGAGGCGGTCGAGTTCGGCCGGCAGCGTATCGAGGCTCCCGGCGCTGAAGACGACCCGGCTCGGCAAACTTTCATGGACGAAGCTCAGCATCGCCGGCCCGTTCAGCGCGGATAGAAGGGCGGGATCTGGGCGTCGACATTCACCCAGACGGATTTGGTTTCCGTGTATTCCCGCATCGCCTCGAAGCCCATCTCGCGGCCGTAGCCGGAGCCGCGCACGCCGCCGAAGGGCGAGCCCGGATTCACGCGCTTGTAGCAGTTGATCCAGACCATGCCGCTTTGCATCTGGCCGGCGACGCGGTGCGCGCGCTGCAGATCGCGGGTCCACAGCCCGCCGCCGAGGCCGTAGGCCGTGCCGTTGGCGATGGCGATCGCCTCCTCTTCGGTCTTGAAGGTGGAGACCGCGACGAACGGGCCGAAGACCTCCTCCTGGCCGACGCGATCGGCAGGCTGCGCCTTCACGACCGTCGGCAGCACATAACAGCCCTTGGCCAGCGCGGGATCAGCGGGCGCCTTGCCGCCGAGCAGGATCTCGCCGCCCTCCTGGTGCGCGATCTCGCAGTAGCGCAACACGCGTTCCTGATGCAGGCGCGAGGTGAGCGGGCCCATCTCGGTCGCGGGATCGAGCGGGTTGCCGACGCGGATGGAGCCGGCGAGCTTGAGGAAGCCGTCGAGGAACTGGTCGGCGATGCGCTCCTGCAGCAGCAGGCGCGAGCCGGCGATGCAGGCCTGGCCCTGATTGTGGAAGATGGCGAAGGCGCTGCCGCCGATGGCCGCCGGCAGATGGGCGTCGTCGAACACGATGTTGGCGCCCTTGCCGCCGAGCTCGAGCTGCACGCGCTTGAGATTGCCGGCGGAAGCCTCGACGATCTTGCGGCCCGTCGCGGTCGAGCCGGTGAAGGCGATCTTCTGCACGCCGGGGTGGGCGGCGAGATGGGCGCCGGCGGTGTGGCCGTAGCCCGGCAGGATGTTCACGACACCCGGCGGAAAGCCGACCTCCGCCATCAGCTCGGCGATCCTAAGCGAGGAGAGCGGCGTCAGCTCGGCCGGCTTCATCACCACGCAGTTTCCGGCCGCCAGCGCCGGGCCCATCTTCCAGCTGCAGAACATCAGCGGGAAGTTCCAGGGCACGATCTGGCCGACGACGCCGACGGGTTCGCGCAGCACGTAGTTGAGGAAGCCCTTCTCGACCGGCACCACCGTGCCCTCGAGCTTGTCGGCCATGCCGCCGAAATAGCGGAACGTTGCGGCGGTGCGGGGCACGTCGAGCATGCGGGTGTCGCGCAGGGGATGGCCGGTATCCAGCGACTCGAGCCGGGCCAGATCCTCGGCGTTCGCCTCTATCGCGTCAGCCAGTTTCAACAGCAGGCGCCCGCGCTCGGCCGCCGGCGTGCGGCCCCAGGCCTGAAAGGCCTTCTGCGCCGCGGCCACGGCGCGGTCGATGTCGGCCGCCTTCGCCTCGGCGATATCGCAGATCTTGCTGTTGTCGTGTGGGTTGAGCACCTCGATGGTGGCGCGGTCGGCGGCGTCCACGAACTCGCCGCCGATGAAGAGGCGTGTCTGGATGTCAGGCATCTCAATACTGCCCACGGCGAAGCGCACAACAGGTGTCCCCTCTACCGCGAAGCGGGAGAGGGCTAGGGTGAGGGTGTGTGGCTCGATCCTTGTCGCTCATGCAGAGCATCGTGCATCAGAACCGCGGGCCACAGGTGTCGCTATCCGGGGAACCTTGTGTCGGCGCAGCGACGGGTCGACGCAGACGTCTTCAGGCACCGAGCCATACTCCCTCACCCTAACCCTCTCC
>JBGPEQ010000523.1:0-3389 GCA_041482855.1 Dongiaceae bacterium
CGCTTCAGTGAGGGTCGTGGCGTCGGCCATGGTGAAGGGGACATCGAGGATGCGCGCGAGCGTCTGCGCGAGCAGCGTCTTGCCGCAGCCGGTCGGTCCGATCAGCAGGATGTTGGACTTGGCGAGCTCGACGTCGTTGCTCTTGGCGCTGTGTGCCAGCCGCTTGTAGTGGTTGTGCACGGCAACAGACAGCACGCGCTTGGCGTGGGCCTGGCCGATGACGTAGTCATCGAGGACGTTGCAGATATCGCGCGGCGTCGGCACGCCATCTTTGGACTTCACGAGGGTGGTCTTGTGCTCCTCGCGGATGATGTCCATGCAGAGCTCGACGCATTCATCGCAGATGAATACGGTCGGGCCCGCAATCAGCTTGCGCACCTCGTGCTGGCTCTTTCCGCAGAAAGAGCAGTACAGGGTGTTCTTGGAGTCCCCGCCGCTCGACTTGGTCGTCATGCGCACACCGTCAGGTGACCGAATCGCCGCAGAATCAAGTTAGCCTCACACACCGCCATCGTACAGCCCAATTTGGGAGCTTCGTCTCCGCCGGATCTCGCTCGCGATTGACCCGCAGCCATCGGTCGGCACCCGCGATCATAGTCGCCGATCATACAACAAATTTATCGACGATTATGGTCAACAAACCGTTAACGCCGCCTTTACGGCTTCGCCGCTTCGTCGCGCGGCGGCCGCTTCACCATCACCTCGTCGATGAGGCCGAAAGCCTGAGCTTCGTCCGGGGTCAGGAACTTGTCGCGCTCCATGGCGCCTTCGATGTCCTTCAGCGGCCGCCCCGTATGGTGAACATAGATTTCGTTGAGGCGGGCACGCGTTGCCAGGATGTCCTTGGCGTGAATCTCAATGTCTGCCGCCTGACCCTGGAAACCGCCCGAGGGCTGATGGACCATGATCTTGGCATTGGGCGTGCAATACCGCTTGCCCTTGGCGCCGGCGGTCAGCAGCAGCGATCCCATGGAGGCTGCCAAGCCGATGCAGACCGTCGACACATCGGGCCGGATGTATTGCATGGTGTCGTAGATAGCCAGCCCCGAGGTCACCATGCCGCCGGGCGAATTGATATAGATGGCGATATCCTTGTTGGGGTTCTCCGATTCGAGAAACAGCAACTGGGCCGACACCAGGCTTGCGACGCCGTCGTTGACCGGCCCGACCAGGAAGATGATGCGCTCCTTCAACAGCCGGGAATAGATGTCGTACGCCCGTTCGCCGCGGTTCGTCTGCTCGACGACCATGGGAACCAAGAAGTTCATGTAGGTGTCGGTGGGGTCACGCATGCGATTTCCATCGTCCATAAAAGCTAAATGGCGCTGTCAGCGGATGTCCACAAGAGCCGTGGCGGGGATCATGGCAGAGAGAGGTAATAAGGACGTTATCTCTTTCAATCCCATCCGCTCCAGCCGACTCGTTCACGTCGTCGGGGCCACTGTTTCGTTCATAAGGTTAGCGAGTTCCTCCGGAGAAACCGTGCGCTCGGTCACGGCCGCAAGCTCCAGGATGAAGTCGACCACCTTCTCCTCGTAGATCGGCGCCCGCAGCTGGACCTGCGCTTGCGGCGTCTTCTGGTAGTACTCGAGGACTTGGCGTTCCTGGCCCGGATGGCGGCGCGCCTCGTTGACGATGGCACGGCTGAGCTCGTCGTTGGAGACCTGGATGTTGTTGAGTCGCCCGACCTCGGACAGCAGGAGACCGAGCTTCACGCGGCGCACGGCAATATCCCGGTATTCCTGCTTGAGCTGCTCCTCGCTCTTGTTGGCATCCTCGGGATCGAGCCGGCCGCGGGCGCGGTCGGCGTCGATCTGCGTCCAGATCGCCCCGAACTCGGCCTCGACCAAGCCGGCCGGCACTTCGAACTCATGGCGCGCGGCGAGCGCGTCGAGCAGATGGCGCTTCAGTCGGCTGCGCCCGACAGTAGCGTATTCGCTGGCGATGCGCTTTCGAATCGTCTCATGGAGGCTCGCCACATCGCCGGCGCCCAGGGCCTTGGCCAGCTCTTCGTTGATTTCGATCGGCGCGAGTTCGCGGATCTCTTTGACGTCGACCGCAAAGATGGCCTCCTTGCCCGCCAGTTCACCGTTCGGATAGTCGGCCGGGAAGGCGACGTTGACATCGCGGTGATCGCCGGCGCCGGCCCCGATCAACTGGTCCTCGAAGCCCGGGATGAACGAGGCCGCGCCAAGCTCCAGATGGTGACCCGTGGCGGCGCCGCCCGGAAACTCCTTACCGTCGATGCGGCCGGTGAAATCGATGACAACCACGTCGGCGGTCTGGGCCGGCCGCGGCGTCGCGATGGCGGTGGACTTGCGGAACCGCTTGGCCGCCCGCTCGATGGCGTCGTTGACCTCTTTCTCGGGGACCTCGACCACCAGCCGTTCGAACTCCAGGGTCTTGAAATCGACCGGCTTGATGTCTGGGACCAGTTCGATGGCCAGCTTGTATTCGAGATCGCCCTCACCGGCCTGGGACAGAATTTCTATTTGCGGCTGGCCGGCCGCCCGCAGACCGCGCTCCGAGATCAGCTTGGCGGAGCTGTCGTTGACCGCCTGCTCCAGCACCTCGCCGCGCACGCTCTGGCCGTAGCGCTGCTTCAGGAGCGGAAGCGGCACCTTGCCTGGCCGGAAGCCGGGCAGCCGGATCCGGCGCCCCAGTTCGGACAGCCGGCCGTCGATCCGCTCCTGGACCTCCGTTGCCGGCACGACGATCTTGAATTCCCGCTTCAAGCCTTCGGTGTTGGTCTCGATAACCTGCATGAACCGCTACCCATTTCCACAGACTGTCGGACCACATCCGCTCGCTGCGGCGGCCCGCACCCCTCACCCATCCGGCTGGTGCGGGCGGAGGGACTTGAACCCCCACGACTTTCGTCACCAGAACCTAAATCTGGCGCGTCTACCAGTTTCGCCACGCCCGCGAGATCGCTGTGCGCCCGCTCTGGCGCGCGTCGGCGGACCGCCCGCGCCCGCTCAAGGCGGCGGTGTATAGCACGGAATTCTCAGGGACAAGGACGAAATGGGGCGATCTGCCCCGCACGTCAAGACGTGTTTGCCGGCGGGAGCCGCCGGCGTTTGCAGCCGCGAACGGCCGCTGCCGCGTTAGGCCGGTACGCGCTCGCGGTAGAGCTGGGTGAAGGAGGCCAGGGAGAGGATGCGGCGCCCTTCGACCAGCCGGATCTTGCTCGGCGTGTCGACCGTCATGTCGAACCTGACGTGAGGAATGCCCAGACCATCCTTCATGACCGCCAAAACCTTGGCCGTTTCCACGAAGTTGCCGGCGCGCACGTAGCGAAACATCGCTCCCGGCTCCAATTCCGGCTCGTAACCGTCTTTCTTTACAAACCAGCCGCCCATTTTCGATCCCGCTCTGCGTAACTGCCA
>JBGPEQ010000524.1:0-3382 GCA_041482855.1 Dongiaceae bacterium
AGTTGCTCGATGCGCTTGGCGCTGTGTTGTGACATCTGCACTGGCCCTATTTCTTCCTATTGAAAATGCACGCAACTTGATTCATGGTCGCCCGGGGTTGCCTGGGAACCAGGCTCTGGGTGGCATTAAGGCATTGACCTTTCCCATCCGGCGCTCGCGGATCTCGCCGACCGAGGGGGTAGGACGAGAACCGCCCGTCGCGGCACGCAGCACGAACGTTCTGCGGTCCTGCGACTGAAAAATGCCCTTAACCACTGGCGGGTCAAGCCAGATTTCTGTGATCGAGAGAGCGGAGGTGGCCAAGGACAGTGGCTGCATCGTTGCGGGGTTGCGCCTGCGGTAATCGCACGATTTGTGATCGCGGTCACCGCCGGCGCAGTTAACAAGTCATAAATGAATTTAAGGTTAAGGTGCGCGCGATGGGCCTCATCCAGGCCTCGCGGCGGTCGGGTCTCGACCTTCGCAGCCGGAGTTCCCCTAAAGCCTTCACTGACGGTGGGACAGGATGGCATGTACGGATGAAGCGCTGCGAGTAGAGCCGGGCCGGCCACAGCCGGGCACGGCGGAGCGCGGCGTAACGTCACAGTTCCTGTGCCTGCTGCGCGCGCTGGTCGCGACGCCCCGCCACCGGGTCCGGCTCGGCATCCTCGCCGTCTGTCTGGTGGTAGTGGTGTGCGCGGTGGCCTTCGGCCAGATCAAACTGAATGTCTGGCGAGGTTCGTTCCTGGACACGCTCGAGCACCGCAGTTTCGCTGATCTGGGCGCGGAGGTCTTGCGCTTCCTGGTGATCGTCGGCGGCCTTCTCGTCCTGGTGGTCGGCCAGACCTGGCTGCAGGAGACGATCAAGGTCGTGCTGCGCGAGTGGCTGACCCACGATCTGCTGGACAAATGGCTGGCGCCCAAGCGCCCGTATCTGCTCGCCCATGCCGGCGAGGCCGGCGCCAACCCGGACCAGTACATGCAGGCCGACGCCCGCCAGCTCGCGGAACTGACGGCGACGCTCGGTTTCGGGCTGCTGCAATCGTCGCTGTTGCTGGTGAGCTTCGCCGGCGTGCTCTGGATCCTCTCGGGCGAGGTGACGTTCACCATCGATCACACCACTTATTTCACCATCCCCGGCTACATGCTGTGGTGCGCGCTGCTCTACGCGGCCGCGGGCTCCTGGCTGGCCTGGCTCGTCGGCCGCCCGCTCATCCGTCTGAACGCGGACCGCTACGCCCGCGAGGCCGATCTGCGCTCCGCGCTCGTCCGCGTCCATGAGTCGGCCGAGGCGATCGCCCTCCATGGCGGCGAACCCGATGAGCGCCGCACGCTCGGCGGCAGCACGACCGACGTCATCAGCCTCGGCCGCCAGCTGGCCAACAGCCTGGCGCGGCTGACCTGGATCACCTCGGGCTATGGCTGGCTCGCCCTCGTCGTGCCGGCGCTGGCCGCCCTGCCGGGCTACATGTACGGCAACCTGTCGCTCGGCGGCCTCATCATGGTGGTCGGCGCCTTCGACCAGGTGCAGTCGGCATTGCGCTGGTTCGTCGACAATTTCCACCACATCGCCGATTGGCGGGCGACGCTGCTGCGCGTCGTGCGATTCCGCGACGGACTCCTGAATCTGAATACGCCGACCGCCGACGCCGAGCGGATCGCGGTCGGCCGTCATCCGGCCGGCAAGCTCGCCTTCGCCAATCTCAGCATCCAGCTGGCGGATGGGCGCGCGGCGCTCGACCGGCCGATCGTCGAGGTCGATTGCGGCGAGCGCGTCCTCATCGCCGGCACTCCGGAGGCGGGCAAGAGCCAGCTGCTGCGGGCCGTCGCGGGGCTGTGGCCGGCGGGCGCCGGCACGATCCTGTTGCCGCCGCCTGATGGCGTGATGTTCATGCCGCCGCGCCCCTACCTGCCGTTCACGACTCTGCGCGCCGCCATCACCTACCCCGACCAGCCCGAAGGCATCGACGATGCGGCCGTCCATGGCGCGCTGGAGCGCGTCGGCCTCGGCCGCCTGATCGCCCGGCTCGCCGAGAAGGAGCGCTGGGACAAGTCGCTGTCGGCCGACGAGCAGCAGCGCCTGGCCCTGGCGCGGCTGGTGCTGCATGCCCCGACCTGGGTCTTCTTCGAGGACACCACGCCCTACATGACCCCTGAGCATTGCCGCCTCGCACGCTCCATCTTCGCCAAGGAGCTGGCGGCGGCGACGGTGATCGGGATCGGCAGCAACCCGGCGCTGGCCGGCTTCTATGCCCGCACCATCCACCTGCGCCATCTGCCGGCCAGCCCGCCCGCGCGGCTCGGCCATCATCAGCGGCCGCGCTACCCGACGCCGGCCGACGAGGTGGAGTTGCGGGCCGTTTGAATCGCTTGACAGCAGGCCGGCCTCTCTTGCACTGACGGGCCTCGACCCAGAACCATTGGGAGAGAGGCTATGACCGAACGGCCGCGCAATCTCGACGATTCCGCGCTGCTTGAACTCGTGCAGCGGCAGACCTTTCGCTATTTCTGGGACTACGGCCATCCCGTGAGCGGCCTCAGCCGCGACCGCAGCAATTACGGCCTGGAGGTGGTGACCAGCGGCGGCACCGGCTTCGGCGTCATGACCATCATCGTCGCCGTCAAGCGGGGCTGGATCAGCCGGCAGCAGGGGCTGGAACGGCTGATGACGATGGTCAAGTTCCTGGCCAAGGCGGGCTCCTATCACGGCGTTTTCCCGCATTTCTGGGACGGCGGGAGCGGCCAGACGATTCCGTTCTCGCGCAAGGACGACGGCGGCGACCTCGTGGAGACCTCGTTTCTCATCGCGGGCCTGCTCTGCGTGCGGCAGTTCTTCGACGGCAAGGAACCGCAGGAAGTCGAGCTGCGCTCCCGCATCAATTCGCTCTGGCTGGATGTGGAGTGGGACTGGCACACCCGCGACGGGGCCAACGTCCTCTTCTGGCATTGGAGCCCCAACAACGGCTGGAGCATGAATCACGAGATCCGCGGCTGGAACGAGTGCCTGATCACCTACCTGATGGCCGCCGCCTCGCCGCGCTACCCGGTCTCCGCCAAGACCTATCACCGCGGCTACTGCGAGGGCCGCGACTTCCGCAACGGGCGGAAATACTACGACATCGAGCTGCCGCTCGGCCCCGACTATGGCGGACCGCTGTTCTTCACCCAGTATTCGTTCCTCTATCTCGACCCGCACGGTCTCAAGGACCGCTATGCCGACTACTGGCATCAGAACGTCCAGCATACGCTGATCAACCGCGAGCACTGCGTGCGCAATCCGAAGGGGTACAAGGGCTACGGCGCGGATTGCTGGGGCCTCACGGCGAGCGACAACTACGAAGGCTACAGCGCGCACGCCCCGCACAACGACCTCGGCGTGATCACGCCGACGGCGGCCCTGTCC
>JBGPEQ010000525.1:0-3372 GCA_041482855.1 Dongiaceae bacterium
CTGGCCAAGCGCCTGACCGATGACGCCGATGACCTGGACACGCCGACGCGGCTGCGCATCGAGGCGATGGTGCGGGGCCTGCGCCGGCGGTCTGAGGTCGAGGTCGGCGGCTGGCGCTCGATGCTGCAGACCCTGGGCAAGGAGACGCCGGTGGAATATGTCGACTGGTTCGCCGTCGAGCGCATCGACGGGCGCGATCTCGACGTCGGCATGCATCGCCACTGGGTCGACCCGACGATACCCTTTGCCGGCGCCGTCGCCGTGCCGGCGCATGGGCTGCTGATCACCTCGGCCACGCTCATGGACGGCAGCGGCGACATCGCCGCCGATTGGGACGCGGCCGAAGCGCGCACGGGCGCCAAGCACCTGCCCAACGCAGCCGTGCGCGCCCAGGTCACGTCGCCTTTCGACTACCCGAAGCAGACCCGCGTCTTCATCGTGACCGACGTGCGCAAGGACGATCTCGATCAGGTCGCCGCCGCCTACCGCGTGCTGTTCCTGGCGGCCGGCGGCGGTGGGCTCGGCCTGTTCACGGCGATCACGCGGCTGCGGCAAGTCTACAAGCGCATCGCCGCGGATCTCGACGAGGCCGGCATCCCGCTCCTGGCCCAGCATGTGGACGCCATCGACACCTCGACGCTCGTCGACATCTTCCGGGCCGAGGAGGATGCCTGCCTGCTCGGCACCGATGCGGTGCGCGACGGCGTCGACGTGCCGGGACGCTCGCTGCGCCTCATCGTCTTCGACCGCGTGCCGTGGCCGCGGCCGGACATCCTGCACAAGGCCCGCAAGGCCCATTTCGGCGGCAAGACCTACGACGACATGATCACGCGCCTGCGGCTGAAGCAGGCTTTCGGCCGGCTGGTCCGCCGCGCCGACGACCACGGCGTCTTCGTCCTGCTCGACCCGATGATGCCCTCGCGCCTCCTCGGCGCGTTCCCGGACGGCGTCGAGATTCAGCGTGTCGGGTTGGCCGAAGCGGTGCGGGGAACGCGGGAGTTCTTCCGAACCTCCAACGGGTGACTACCGCCCGAGCGCTTGGCGCAAGGGAGCGAGATGCTTCTCGTAGCGGCGCCAGCGGCCGACGGGGTCGCGGGCGAGGGCACGCGCGGCGTCGGCTGTCGCGGCAAGGCAGCGGTCGTCCCAGGGCAGGCCGACGGCGTCGATGAGCCGGCGCAGGACGCGCTCCGGCTCGACGGCCAGGTCCTCGTAGGCGATGTCGTGCGTCGGCGACGGCAGCAGGGCGCGCCAGTGAGCCATCAGCCGCTGGTACTCGCGGATGAAGAGGGCGATCTGGCCGAGGTCGTGCAGGGGCGCGCCGCCTTCGGGCATATTGTGCAGATAGCAGGAGATTCCGACGTCGAGCGGATCGCGGCGGCAGTGCAGGATGCGGGCATTCGGGAACAGGAGCGAGATGAGTCCCAGATGCTCGAAGTTCGTGGGCATGGCGTCGACGACGCGAGCTGCCGTGCCGCTGGTATTCTCGAGCTGGCCGAGATAGCGGGCGGCGAGGCGGCGGATCGCTTCCGGCGTCAGCTCGCGCACGGCCTCGGGATAGCGCTGGCTCAGCAGCATGATCTCGGCCATGCCGGCGGTCAGCAGGACGACGCGCGGCAGCTCGACGGCGACGGCGACCTCGGGATGGCCGGCCAGCAGGCGGGCGACGACGTAGGCGCCGGCGCGCGGCAGGCCGATGACGAACACCGGCCGCGCCGAGGGGTCGCCATGGCCGCGCTTGGCGGCGAAGAGGCCGGCGTCGAACGTCGCGATCAGGCGATTGACGGAGGTGGTGACCGCATCGGCCTTGGCGCCGGCGCGGACCAGGGTCTTTGCCCTCTGCACATGGGCGAAGGCCTCGTCGGGACGGCCGAGATCCTCGCAGATGCGGGCGGCGGCGTGGACCAGCCCGATGCGGGTCGCCGGCGCCATCTCCTTGGCGTCGGCGAGGGCCAGAAGCCGCGGCAGCTGGTCGGCGTCTTCGGGCGCGCCGAGCGCGGCCAGATCCGTCGGCGCCACCGAATCGTTCGGGCGCTGGGCCGCGATCTCGCGGAAGATGGCCGCCGCCTCGGCGTTGCGGCCGAGATCGGTCTGGCAGCGGGCAAGGCCGATGCGGGCCAGATGATTGCCGGGATGGTCCGCGCCGATGCGCTCGTAAAGGGCGAGCGCCTCCTCCGCCCGGCCGAGCCGCCGGAGGATGTGGGCATAGTTCATCTCGACCTCGAGGGTACCCGCGGCGAGGCCGCGCGCCTTCTCGATCTCCGTCAGCGCTTCGTCGATGCGGTCGAGGGTCACCAGGATGGCCGCGAGGTTGGCGCGCAGGGTCGGATCGTCCGGACGTACCATGATGGCGCGGCGCAAGAGGCGCGCGCCCTCGATCCCGCCGCCGGCGGCGACGATCAGGGTGCCCAGCAGGTTGAGCGCATCGGGCTGGTCCGGCTGCTCGGCGAGGGCGCGGCGGTAGGCCGCCTCGGCCTCGCGGTAGCGGCGCTCGCGCTGATGGGCGAGGCCCTCCTCCAGCGTCGCGCGCAGCGGGCCCTCCAGGCGCGCGATGCCCGCGAGGACGCTGGCGGATGACGACGGGGCGGCTGGCGACTGCGATTGGGCCATGGCGATTCGAGCTTTGCTGGAGACGGGAACGGCGGCAATCTAACCGAGGATTCCCAGCCCGACAACGCGCCCGCTAAGGCGGTGCGGCGACCTGCCGCCCTTGAGTTTCCGGGTGGCCCGTGCATAGAGTCCGCCCGAACCGCAGCCGCCCCCCGCAGAAGGAACGCCATGATCTCGCATCACGACGCCCTCATCTACACGATGGTCCTGGTTTCGGCCGCCGACAGCAACATGCCGGACGTCGAGTTGACGTCGATCGGGGATGCCGTGATGCATCTGCCGGTGTTCCGCGATTTCGACCGCCAGAAGCTGCCGAAGGTGGCGGCCGAATGCACCAAGCTGCTGCAGGACAGCGACGGCCTCGACAAGGCGTTCAAGGCGATCAAGGGGGCGCTGCCGGAGAAGCTGCGGGAGACCGCCTATGCGCTGGCCTGCGACGTCGCCGCCGCCGACGGCAAGGTGACGCAGGAGGAGGCCCGCATCCTCCAGATGATGCGCGATCATCTCCAGATCGGCCGCCTGCCCGCCGCCGCCATCGAGCGCGGCGCCCGCGCCCGCCATACGCACGTCTAGCCTACCGACAGGGCGGACCGGGCGGACGACCCGCGCCGGGTCCGGCACGCCGATCGGCCGCAGGACAGTCGTATCGCTTACGGATTCGAGCGATGCACCCCATGTCCAGCGGGCGGAGAAGTAGATTCACCACAAAGCCACAAAGGACACGAAGAGGTAGGGCGGCGGGCACCGAGACAGGGGATGATGGCC
>JBGPEQ010000526.1:0-3369 GCA_041482855.1 Dongiaceae bacterium
GGCGATCGTGTCGTCGCCGCTGCCGCCGGTGATACTGTCGTCGCCGCCGATTATCGTCCCTGAGCCATAGGCCGATGCGCGAAACTGGTCACCGGCGATGAAGTCGTCGCCGTTTCCGCCGGCTACGGTGTCATCGCCCCCGACGATCCCCGGAACGTAGTAGTAGTAGTTGGGAAAAGCGACAGCCGAGTATTCGTCACCGGCGATCCTGTCGTCGCCGCCGGCTCCATCGATCGAATCGTCGCCAGCCCCTCCGGCCAACAGATTGTCGTGACTATCGCCGACGAGCGTGTCGTTGCCGTCTCCGCCGGCAAGACCCTCGATGCCGGAGAGTGTGTCGTTGCCCTCACCCGTCGCTCTGCCCGTGTTGAGATTGGCGATAACGCCATCAGGGGCGACGAAAGCTGCAACATCGAACCCGCTGCCTCCGTTCAGACGATCATTGCCAAGACCGCCATGCAGCGTGTCATTGCCGTTGCCGCCGAACAGGGTGTCGTCCCCCTCGTCGCCGAAGAGGTTGTCGTGACCGCCGCCGCCGTTGATGGAGTCGTTGCCCTCGAGGCCGTGCACGACGTCGGAGAGGATCGTCGTCCGGTTCGCCGGCCGCGGCACGACTGTCCCGTCTTGCGCGTACTGCCCGACGGTCGGCGTCATCACGTCGTCGAACGGAGTTCCATCGATGGTCGCCATGTACGGCCCCTCAGATTGCAACGGGTGGCCTCACGCGCAACCGATAGCGACAGCTGCGCGCGAAGAGCACGAACTGCAGTGAACTGGCGTCTGAAATATACGAGCAGATCACTATCGCGCAGTGCTCTCCGGCAGGCCCCGCCTTCTCCGGGCGGTGCTGCGATTCGGCGCCCCTGCCGACCGCAGCGTGGAACCAGAATTGCACTGCGACTCGATCGACCGCGCCCCGACAATTAAGGCGCAGCCGCATCCTAGCGCGACTGGAAAATATTCATCTGCACGAGAACCCACGTCAAGTGAAAGTTTCCTAACAGCGCCGCCGGCGATCTGCGGGGAATGAAGCCGCGCCTCCATGCGTTCCCGGCGGCCACCCGCGCGGACGGTGACAAATGCCGAACCCAAGCCCTATAGTCGCAAGGACGAACCGAAACTCTCCAGCGCTTGCCGGCCCGGGCGCGGGTCGGCGGGCGAGAACGATTGCGGCGGCGCATGGCCGCGTTTCCGGAGCTCACGAAGTTGGGAAAGGAAATCGAGTCACCTGGCGTTGTCGTGCTGCCGTCGGAACCCGCCCGTAGGGCAGACGGTGGCGGAGCGAATGCGCGCGGCGATGCCAAGAGCGGCGATCCCAAATCGGGCAAGGGGCCGCCGCTCGATGTCAGCGCCTCGCGCCAGTTCACGAGCTGGCTCGGCGAGCAGCGGCTGAGCCTGGCCTTCACCACCTATCAGGCGGGCATGCTGTTCCTGGTCGGCACCCAGGCCGGCGGCAAGCTCTCGATGTTCCGCCGCACGCTGCCGCGCTGCATGGGCATGACCGTCAACGGCAACAGCCTGTTCGTCAGCTCGCTCTACCAGGTCTGGCGCTTCGAAAACATCCTCGAGCGCGGCAAGGTTCACAACGGTTTCGACCGCATCTACGTGCCGCAGGCGAGCTACGTCACCGGCGACGTCGACATCCACGACATGGCGGTCGGCACCAAGGGCCGCCTCATCTTCATCAACACGCTCTTCAGCTGCCTGTCGGCGCTGAGCGAGACCCACAGCTTCCTGCCCCTGTGGATGCCGCCGTTCGTGAGCAAGCTGGCGGCCGAGGACCGCTGCCATCTGAACGGGCTCGCCATGCGCAACGGCCGGCCGGCCTACGCGACCACCATATCCGAGGGTGATGTCCCCGATGGCTGGCGCGACTATCGGCGCGACGGCGGCTGCGTCATCGATATTGCCAAGAAGGAGGTCGTGCTGCGCGGCCTGTCGATGCCCCATTCGCCGCGCTGGTATCGCAACCGGCTCTTCCTGCACAACTCCGGCACCGGCGAGTTCGGCTGGGTCGATCTCGAGGCCCGCAAGTTCAAGCCGATCTGCTTCCTGCCGGGCTATCTGCGCGGCCTCGATTTCGTCGGCGATTTCGCCGTCGTCGGCCTGTCGAAGCCGCGCAAGAATCGCGAATTCAACGGGCTCGCCCTGCAGGAACGCTTGGCCGAGAAGAAGGCGACGGCGCGCTGCGCCATCGCCGTCGTCGATCTGCGCTCCGGCGATGCCGTGCATTGGCTGCGCATGGATGGCGCCGTCGAAGAGCTATACGACGTCGCGGTCCTGCCGGGCTGCCAGCGTCCGATGGCCATCGGCTTTCAGACCGACGAGATCCGCCGCGTCCTGCATCTGCCGCCGCCGCAGCGGGCGGCGAGGCGCCCGCCGGAAGACGCTCCCAACCCCGACGATCGGCTCAATCTGTAGGTTGGCTACCGGACGCTATCCGCGCCCCTTTTTCAGCAGCCTGAGCCGCAGCGCATTGAGCTTGATGAACCCCGCCGCGTCGCGCTGGTCGTAGGCGCCGGCGTCTTCCTCGAACGTGACGTGGGCGAGGGAGTAGAGCGACTTCGGCGATTTGCGGCCGACCACGGCGGTGTTGCCCTTGTAGAGTTTCAGCCGCACGGTGCCCGTCACGCTCTCCTGGCTCTTGTCGATCAGGGCCTGCAGCATCAGCCGCTCGGGCGAAAACCAGAAGCCGTTGTAGATGAGTTCGGCATAGCGCGGCATCAACTCGTCCTTCAGGTGCGCGGCGCCGCGGTCGAGGGTGAGGCTCTCGATGCCGCGATGGGCGGCGTGGAGGATGGTGCCGCCGGGGGTCTCGTAGATGCCGCGGCTCTTCATGCCGACGAAGCGGTTCTCCACCAGGTCGAGGCGGCCGATGCCGTTGGCCTTGCCGAGCTCGTTGAGCCGCGTCAGCAGCGCCGCCGGCGACAGTCTCTTTCCGTCGATCGCCACGGGATCGCCGCCCTCGAACTCGATCTCCACATAGGCCGGCTTGTCCGGCGCGGCTTCCGGCGAAATCGTGCGCTGATAGACGAACTCCTCCGGCTCATGCCAGGGATCCTCCAGCGCCTTGCCCTCGCTCGAGCTGTGCAGCAGGTTGGCGTCGACCGAGAACGGCGCCTCGCCGCGCTTGTCCTTGGCGATGGGGATCTGGTGCTTCTCGGCGAAATCGACGAGCATGGTGCGCGAGGTGAGGTCCCACTCGCGCCAGGGCGCGATCACCCGGATATCCGGATTGAGCGAATAGTAGGTCAGCTCGAAGCGCACCTGGTCGTTGCCTTTGCCGGTTGCGCCGTGGCTGACCGCATCGGCGCGGGTCTTGCGCGCGATCTCGATCTGACGCTTGGCGATCAGCGGCCGCGCGATCGA
>JBGPEQ010000527.1:0-3365 GCA_041482855.1 Dongiaceae bacterium
CAGCTGCGCCACCGGCTCGCCGTTGATGACGAGCATGCGCGCGCCCTTGAAGTTCAGCCCGAAGGCGCCGAGGTCGGGCACCTTGAACGGCAGCTCCAGCCGCTTGCCGAGCCAGGCTTCGATATGCGGCGTCTCCTCGGCCGACACCTCCACCAGGTGCCGCTGTTCGCGTGCGTAGACTCGGTGATATTGCGCCACCTGCATGATCCAACTCGGCGCCTGCGGCGGGATCGCGGCCAGTTCCTGCCCGGCCTCGTATCGGCCCCCGAAGAAGCCGGCCAGGCCTCCGACGACGAGGCAGGCGATCGATGCCGCCGCCAGCCACAGCGCGACCGGACGCGGCCGCGCGCGGCGCGGCAGTTCGACCACGGTGCCGCTTGCTTGCACGGGGGCGGTCAGCGCACGCCCGAGCGGCGCGCTGAGGTTCGCCGGCACCGGTTCGCGCAGCACCGCGCCGAACAGGCCGCGCAGCGCCAACGCGTCTTCCTGCAAGTCGCGCCGCAGCTCCTGGGCCCCGGGGTCGCCGGCGAGCCAGGTCTCGATCTCGCGCGCCTCGGCGGCCGGCAGTTCGCCATCGACATAGGCCACCAGGTCCTCGCGCAGCTTGGCCCGGTCCATGTCAGGCGCTCCCGCCCGAGAGTTGCGTCGCTTCGCGCATACCCGGCCGCCGGTGCAGTTCCTCGCTCACGGCCAGGCGCGCCCGCGCCAGCCGGCTCATGACCGTGCCGATCGGCACCTCCAGGGCCTCGGCGGCTTCCTTGTAGCTGTGCCCTTCGGCGCAGACCAGGAGCAGCACGGCCCGCTGGTCTTCCGGCAGCCGCGCCACGATGCGATCGACCTTGCTCAGCATGAGCCGCGCGCCCAGTTGGGATTCCACGCCGGCATCGACGAGCTGGTCGGGGTCGACCCGGCCGGCGCCCTGCCTTACCCGGCGGGACCTGATCTCGTTGCACCAGACCGAATGCATGATCGTGTACAGCCAGCTGTCGAGGCGCGAGCCCGGCACCCACTGATGGAACCGCTGCAAGCCGCGCTCGCAGGCCGCCTGCACCAGCTCATCGGCCAGCTCGAGCGTGCCCGTCAGGCTGCAGCCGAACCGCCGCAGCCGCGGCAGCAGCGCCACCATCTCGGACCTGAACGTCGCTTCCTCGGCCTCGCCCATCGCCCATCCGCTCGGAGGTTAAACAGCCCTGCGAATGAATCTATTCCAGCATGGACGCGGGCGGCGGGAAAACGAATTCCGCGGCCTTGCCCGATGCCGCCCGGTCTCTATGCCTGCCAGCGCGACGGCGGCAGAGTGACCGTGACGGTGGTCCCGGCGCCTTGCGTGCTGGCGAGATCGATCGTCCCGTCATGCAGCTCGACCAGCTTCTTCGTCAGATGCAGGCCGAGGCCGGTGCCGCCGTATTTCCGGGTGTAGGAATTCTCGACCTGGCTGAAGCGGTCGAACACGTTGGCGAGATCGTCCTCGGGAATGCCGATGCCGGTGTCGGTGACCTGCACGCGCAGGCCGCCGGCCGGTCCGCGCCCGGCGGCGATCGTGACGCGGCCGCCGGTCCCCGTGAACTTCACGGCATTGCTGAGCAGGTTGAGAACGACCTGCTTCAAGACCCGCTCGTCCACGCTGATCGGCGGCAGTTCCGGTTCCACCCGCTGCTCGAGTGTCACGCCCGATTGCTCCGCGCGGTCCGCTACCATGCGCGCGGCCCCCTCGATCAGCTCGCCGATGTCGCAGGGGCCCTCGTTCAGCTCGAAGATGCCGGCCTCGATCTTCGACATGTCGAGGATGCTGTTGACGATGCCCAACAGATGGCCGCCGCTTTCCCGGATGTCCGCGGCGTAGCGGAGATATTTGCCCGAGCCGACCGGTCCGTACATCTGGTCGCGGATGACCTCGGAGAACCCGATGATGGCGTTGAGCGGCGTGCGCAGCTCGTGGCTCATGTTGGCCAGGAACTGGCTCTTGGCGCGGTTGGCAAGCTCGGCCTGCTCCTTGGCGCGCACCAGTTCCTTCTCCACCCGCTTCTGCTCGGCGATGTCGAGCACGACGCTGCCGACGGCCACCACATGGCCGACCGCATCCTTTATTGGGAACTTCACGGCGTAGGCCCATTCGCTCTGCCAGCCCGGAAAGTGGATCTCGCGCGCTACGGACCGGCCGCTCTCGATCACCTCGCGATCCATCGCCTCCGCGACGGGCACGCCCGCACTGTCTGAGATATCCGAAGTGTGCCGCCCCAGAAGCTCCTCGGCCGTGCGGTCCCAGATCCTCTCCACCTCTCGGCTGACCATGAGGAAGCGGCCGTCGAGGTCCTTCACAACCATCTCGACCGGGGCATGCTCCATGAAGCTGCGGAAGCGGGCCTCGCTGTCACGCAGGGCCTGCTCGCTGCGCTGCTGCTCCTCGAGTGCGCGCCGCAGCCGGGCCGCCGTCTGCACGGCTTGCGCCAGCGCGCCCGTGAGCAGCAGCCCGACCAGCAGCACAATCAGCGGTACCCACAGCCGGTTGTCGCTGAACTCGCGGTGCAATTCCTGCCAGACCGCCTCGGTCGAGGGGCTGCGATCGGAGGTGCGGATGAGGACGTAGGCCGTGAAGGACAGCGATATTCCGGCAATTGCCGTCACCAGGGCCAACAGCCCCGGCTGATGCCGGCCGACCGTTCGCCAGAACTGTCGCGCGATCGTAGCCATGTCTCCGCTCACCATGCCGCCCCACACGAGTCGCGGCATTGTAACGCCTTCGGGGCCGCCGCGAAAAGGCCATGGTGCTGGCGGCGGCGGTGGGCGGGCAACCCTCGCAGAGGGTGGCCGCCCTCGACCCCGGTCGCGGGCGGGCCGCGCCAGCACCCGATTTTACTCCGTCCCTAATAGTGGGACGCGTGACCCGGTGCTGGCGCCGCTTCACGATGCATTTGGAAAATCGCGCAGCGAACCGGCGCCCTGGCCCAAAAGAGAAGCCCCGCCGGGGGGATGGCGGGGCCACATGGGGGGAGATTTGAAGTTTCTTACGCGCGAGCGGACTCTGGCGCTACCGCCTTGCCATCCTCTTAACTCGGTCGGCAGCGACCTAAGATCGTCGTTCGCTGTGGCATTTTCGCCACAACGGGAACTATTGGGCCAGGCTTGCCCGCGCCCGCAGGCGGCCGATGAGCAGCCAGTAGGCGATTGCCATGTTCAGCAGGTTCCAGCCAATGCCGTTTAGGAAGGCCGCCTGGTAAGATCCTGTCAAATCGAATATTTTTCCTGACATCCAACCGCCGAGGGCCATGCCCACCACCGACGACATCAGGACCAGGCTCACGCGCGCGCCGGCCTCGCGGGCTGGGAAGTACTCGCGCACGATCAGGGCGTAGCTCGGCACGATG
>JBGPEQ010000528.1:0-3352 GCA_041482855.1 Dongiaceae bacterium
ACTCGCTTCCTGGCCTGGCTGGCGCAGCATGCCGGCAGCGGCGAGCTCACCGAAATCGAGGCCGCCGAGCAACTCGCGCAGTTCCGGCGCGGCAACGAGCTGTTCCGCGATTTCAGTTTCGACACCATTTCCGGCGCCGGCCCCAACGGCGCCATCGTGCACTACCGCGCGACGCCAGCGAGCAACCGCCGCATCCAGCCGGGAGAGCTGTATCTCGTCGATTCCGGCGCCCAGTATCTGGACGGCACCACCGACATCACGCGCACTGTCGCCATCGGCGCGCCCACGGCGCAGATGCGCGATCACTTCACGCGCGTACTGAAGGGCCATATCGCGCTCGGCGCGGCGCGTTTTCCGCGCGGCACCACCGGCAGCCAGCTCGACGCCCTCGCCCGGATGGCGCTATGGGCCGTCGGGCTCGACTACGACCACGGCACCGGCCATGGCGTCGGCAGCTATCTCGGCGTCCATGAGGGGCCGCACCGGATCTCCAAGATCCCGAATCGCGTGCCGCTCGAGGTCGGGATGATCGTCTCCAACGAACCCGGATTCTACAAGACCGGCGGCTACGGCATCCGCATCGAGAACCTGGTAACGGTGGTGGAGGCGCCGGTCGAGGGGGCCGAGCGACCGATGCTGGGGTTCGAGACCCTCACCCTGGCCCCGATCGACCGCAATCTGGTCGATCTGGCCCTGCTGACCCCCGCCGAGACGGCCTGGCTCGACGCCTACCAGGCCCGGGTGGCCGCCACCATCGGCCCCCTGGTCGATGCCGAAACCGCGAAATGGCTGGCGGCAGCCACCCGGCCGCTTACCCCCTGACAAGGGGCCGGAACCGGTGTAAGCTTGAGACATTAGTAAGGAACCCGCGGTCAACTAGCGGCGGGGGCTGGATTTGTTATTGTCACCCGTGTGGGCGATGAAAAAGGGGAACCGAGCCATGCGTACAATGATGAGCATAGTGGTCGCTGCGGGCGTGCTGGCGGTGGGGCTGGCGCTCTCCGGCTGCACCAATCGGGCGCTGTCGCTGATGGATACCGATCCGCTCTACGGCAACACGCATCCGCATCTGGTCTGGAAGGACGGCCAAGTCCAGTACCAGGGAGAGGTTGATTGAGCCGTCCCGCCATCGTTCGGACCTTCCGAAACATGGCCTGAGCCTCGGCCGCCCGTCATAGGCGGCCGTCGCGCGTGCTTGGCTGCAACACCGAGCGCGTGTCTTCCCGATTCGGCGAGTACCTCCCCGGCTGCATCCGAACGGGGGAATGGGACGTAGCAATGCTGTCCATTCCTAACATCCGTTCAGGGGAGATTTCCTATGAGTCGAGTTTCCACGCTGGCGTTCTGGCTCAGCGGCGCGATGGCGGTCGGTCTGTCGCTCGCCGCCTGCGCCGACAACGAGATGAAGACGCATGAGCAGAGCCTGTACACCCGCTTGGGCGGCAAGCCGGCGATCACGGCCGTCGTCGATGAGTTCATCGCCAACGTCGCCGCCGACAACCGCATCAATGGCTTCTTCGCCAACGCCGACATTCCCGGCCTGAAGGGCAAGCTCGCCGACCTGATCTGCCAGGGCACGGGCGGACCTTGCGCCTATACGGGCAAGGACATGAAGGCCGCCCACGAGGGCATGGGCGTGAAGGAAGCCGACTTCAACGCACTGGTCGAGGACCTGGTCGCCGCCCTCGACAAGTTCAAGGTGCCGGAGAAAGAGAAGGGCGAGCTGCTGGGTATCCTCGGTCCGATGAAGGGCGCCATCGTCGAGGGCTGAGGTTTCGCTCGCTGCGCTTGCGAACGTCGGGGCGATCGGCCGGTCGCCCCGATAGTTCTGTTGAGGCTGCGTGGGTGGAAACTCTGCGGCTCAAAGCAAGATGCTCGACCTCGCGGCGATAGAGGCGGTGACCGGGGGATCTCCATGCCGTCGGACGAGGACGGCTTCAGCTGCCCGGTGCCCGGGGCAATCGTCTGGCGCACGTGCTATGCGGCCGGTCGCAATGCTCCCGCCGAAAAGGCGCGGGAGGCCGGCCAGGGCTGCCCGAACGCCGGCCCTGAAGAAACGCCAGGCCGGATCGTGACTTGATAAACCGCACCGTCCGGTCGCCGATCTGCGACCGGCTGCGCCTATGCCGCCCCGATCAGCTTCAGCCATTCTTCTTCGCTCAGCGTCGTCAGCCCGAGCTCCTTCGCCTTGGTCGCCTTGGAGCCGGCGTCGGCGCCGAGGATGACATAGTCGGTCTTCTTCGAGACTGAGCTGGCGACCTTGGCGCCCAGAGACTCGGCGCGCGCCTTGGCCTCGCTGCGGGTCATGGCCGTGAGCTCGCCGGTGAAGACGACGGTCTTGCCGGCGATGGGCGATCCGCCGGTCTGGGGCTGGACGAAGTCCTGCGCCGAGACCTCTCGCGTCAGATCGTCCAACACCTCGATGTTATGCCCTTCGCCGAAGAAGGCGACGATATCGGCGGCGACCGAGGGGCCGATGCCCTCGATGTTGTCGAGCTCGCGATAGGCGGCGCCCTCCGGTTCCTGCGCCGCCGTCATGGCCTCGCGCCAGGCCGCGAGCGAGCCGTAGTTCTTCGCCAGCAGGCGGGCGGTAGCCTCGCCGACCTGGGGGATGCCCAGGGCATAGATGAAGCGTTCGAGGGCAATGCGGCGGCGCGCCTCGATGGCCCTCGTCAGTTTGGCGACCGACTGCTTGCCCCAGCCTTCGCGCTCTTCCAGGTCCGCTTCGCGATTGCGCAAACGGAAGATATCGGCAGGAGTCTTCAGCCACCCTTCCTGCCATAGCTCTTCGATGCGCTTGTCGCCGAGGCCGTCGATGTCGAAGGCGTTGCGGCTGACGAAATGCTTCAGGCGCTCGACCGCCTGCGCCGCGCAGATGAGGCCGCCGGTGCAGCGGCGCACGACCATGCCCTCCTCGCGCACGGCGTGGCTGTTGCAGACCGGGCAGCGGTCGGGAAAGGCGAAGGGCTTGCTGCCGCGCGGGCGCTTCTCCGGCACCACCGCGACCACCTGCGGGATGACGTCGCCGGCGCGCTGGATGATGACTGAATCGCCCTCGCGGATGTCCTTGCGGGCGATTTCGTCTTCGTTGTGGAGGGTGGCGTTTTCCACGACGACACCGCCGACCGTCACCGGTTTCAGGCGGGCGACGGGCGTCAACGCGCCGGTGCGGCCGACCTGGATGTCGATCGCCTCCAGCACGGTGGTCGCCTTCTCGGCGGGGAATTTGTGGGCGATCGCCCAGCGCGGACTGCGCGTGCGGAAGCCGAGCCGGGCCTGGAGCGCAAGCGAGTCGGCTTTGTAGACGACGCCGTCGATGTCATAGTCGAGGCTGGCGCGTTGCTTCTCGATG
>JBGPEQ010000529.1:0-3347 GCA_041482855.1 Dongiaceae bacterium
ATCCGCCGTTATTGGCAGATCGTTTGTAGGGGCGAGCGGCGCTCGCCCTTGTTGCCACAATCGCCGTCGCCGGAGTCCGGTACGAACGCGGGCGAGCGCCGCTCGCCCCTACGGCGGATGGCTCGAGACACGCTCAATTCAACCAGTCAAAATCACTGTGCAGAGGTACTAGCCGCCGCGCATGTTTCTCCATGTCCTTGGGCGCTAGCCGCCGATCCCATAGCGCCGGGCCCAGCCGAGGCCGTCGAGGGTTTTCCCGCGCGGGCGATATTCGCAGCCGATCCAGCCGTCATAGCCGAGACTGTCGATGAGGTCGAACAGGTAGGGATAGTTGATCTCGCCGACGTCGGGCTCGTGGCGGCCGGGGACGCCGGCGATCTGGAAATGGCGGATCACGGGCCAGTGGCTGCGCGTGCGCTCGGCGAGATCGCCGCCCATGATCTGGGCATGATAGAGATCCATCTGCAGGAACAGGTTCGGGTGGTCCATCATCTCAAGGATGACGCGCGCCTGTTCGGCCGTGGTGAGAAAATATCCGGGCACGTCGCGCGTGTTGAGCGGCTCGATCAGCACGCGGACACCATAGGCCTGAAACCGGGCGGCCGCCGCGCGCAAGTTGGCGCCGTAGGTCGCCGATGCCTGCTCCAGCGGCACGTCGAGCGCCACGCCGGCCATCGCATGCACCTGCGGGCAGCCGAGCGCATTCGCGTATTCGATCGCCCGCTCGACGCCGGCGGCGAACTCGGCCTCGCGGCCGGGCAGCGCGGCAAGCCCGCGCTCGCCCTTGGCCCAGTCGCCGGGCGGCAGGTTGAACAGCACCTGGCGCAAGCCGAAGCGGTCGAGCCGCTGGCGGATGTCCGGTGCCGGGAACTCGTAGGGAAACAGGAACTCGACGGCCTTGAAGCC
This sequence comes from Dongiaceae bacterium, assembly GCA_041482855.1. Taxonomy (GTDB): domain Bacteria; phylum Pseudomonadota; class Alphaproteobacteria; order Dongiales; family Dongiaceae; genus JBGPEQ01. The sequence goes on from JBGPEQ010000529.1 coordinate 907, forward strand.
GGCCTTGGCCGCCGCCTCGAAGCGGTCGAGGAAGGGCAGTTCCTGAAACATCATGCTGAGGTTGGCGGCGAAGTTGGGCATCGGTCCCATCCGGTCTTGCGGCCAACCTAGCGGCGGTCGCGTGCGGCGTCCAGCCGCGGAGGGCGGTCTTGCGGCTGCCGCCGGCGTGCGGCCGTGCTATAGGGAAGGCGGCGCGAACAAGGGGACAGCGGCGTCATGAACATGGTGGTTGGCTGCGCGGCCTATGAGGGCGGGCGCAAGATCGCCGATCTCGACATCGACCATCTCGATGCCTTCGAGACCGGCAAGGAGCGGTTCGTGTGGATCGGGCTGCACGAGCCGAGCCTGGAGCTGCTGCAGAAGGTGCAGAAGCGGTTCGGGCTGCACGAGCTTGCCGTCGAGGACGCGCAGCACGCCCATCAGCGGCCGAAGCTCGACGTCTACGGCGATTCCCTGTTCATGGTGTTGCAGACGGCGCAGCGCGTGGGGCACGCCACGCAGTTCGGCGAGACCCACGTGTTCGCGGGGCGCGGCTACGTGATCACCGTGCGCCACGGGCCGTCCTCGTCCTACAAGGAGGTGCGCGTGCGCTGCGAGAGCACGCCGCGCATGCTGAAGAAGGGCGAGGACTTCGTGCTCTACGCCATCATGGATTTCATCGTCGACAACTACATACCGGTGGTCGACGCCATGGAGACCGAGATCGACGAGCTGGAGGATGACGTGTTCAAGCATGCCTTCCGGCGCGATACGGTCGAGCAGATCTACCAGCTGAAGCGCGATCTCCTGGCCCTGCGGCGGACGGTGGCGCCGGTGGTGGACATCGCCAACCGTCTCATGCGCTTCGACCTGCCGGTGATCGACAAGGACACCCATCCCTATTTTCGCGACGTGCTCGATCACGCCATCCGCGTCAATGACGGCGTCGACTATCTGCGCGAGTTGCTCAACTCTGCGCTCGAAGTGAACCTGCTGCTGGCCTCGGTCGACCAGAGCGAGATCACCAAGAAGCTGGCAAGCTGGGCCGCCATCCTGGCCGTGCCGACGGCGGTCGCCGGCATCTACGGCATGAACTTCCAGTTCATGCCGGAACTGCACTGGGAACTGGGCTATCCGGCGGCGCTGCTGCTGATCGTCGGTGTCTGCGGATTTCTCTATTGGCGCTTCAAGCGCACGCGGTGGTTGTAGGGGCTCGACGCCAGTCGACTCGCGTAGGGGCGACCGGCAGGTCGCCCGTGCGGCGGATGGACGGGCGACCTGCCGGTCGCCCCTACGACCGTTCCGATGCAGCGATCCCGCGATGTTCTTGATCGGCCGCAGATTCGGGCTACTATGAACGCCATAAACGCGACGGCACGCTGCAGCGGGCGTCGTGCCGCGCAGGAAAAACGATCGCCCGGACGCCGGGAGGACAACTCATGTGTCGGGTCTTTGCCGATCAGGATCCCGAGAGCTATCGGGTCGTGACGCGCTCGATTCGCCTCAACGGTTATTGCACCAGCATCCGGCTGGAGGCGATGTTCTGGTCGATCCTGGACGACATCGCCGCCAGCCAGGGCATGTCGACGCCGCGGTTCATCAGCACGCTCTATGACGAGGTGACGGAGCTGCGCGGCGAGGTCGGAAATTTCGCCTCGCTGCTGCGCGTGACTTGCACCGGATTCGTGCGCGCCCATCACGAGCAGGAGCGGGGCGAGCCGGCGCGTAGTACGCCGCTACCACCACGGCTGGTGGCATCCGCCTAAGCTTCGACCGGCGAGCTGACGGGCCGGGAGCGACATGGCAAAACCGATTCACGTGATGGTCCGGGTGAAGGACCTCGACGCCGCCATGAGTTTCTACGATCGCGCCTTCGGGATGAAGGCGGCGGCGCGCTTCGATTTCGACAGCTTCGCGCTGGTCTATCTGCGCAATCCCGAGAACGATTTCGAGATCGAGCTGACCTGGAACAAGGGGCAGGCCGAGCCCTACAGCCACGGCAGCGGCTACGGCCATGTCGCCTTCGCCGTCGACGATCTCGATGGCGAGCATGCGCGGCTGACGCAAGCCGGCCTCACGCCCAATCCGATCAAGGAATTCAACCGCAATGGCGGGCTAATGGCCCGCTTCTTCTTCCTGCAGGATCCCGACGGCTACAAGATCGAGGTCCTGCAGCGGCACGGACGATACCAATAACGCGATCAGAGAAGGGAGGTCTGAGATGAGCAAATCCGGCATGAATCGCCGCCAGTTCCTGCACACCACGGCGGTGACGGCCGCGGGCGCGGCGGCGGCGGGGACCGGCACGGTCCTGGTCGATCCGAAGGGCGCCTGGGCGATGTCGCTGCAGGCGCTCGACGAGCATACGGCGACGACGCTGGTGCGCGTCGCGCGCGAGCTTTATCCGCACGATCGGCTGGGCGACGTCTACTACGCGAAGGTCGTCGAATCGCTCGACGGCA
>JBGPEQ010000530.1:0-3337 GCA_041482855.1 Dongiaceae bacterium
CGGCGGTGGGGGCGGCGGCGCGGCTATGCGGCGAGCTGGGACATGAACTGGTGGAGGCCAAGCCGAGCTTCGATTTCGAGAAGGCGGTGCGGGCCTGGACCACGGTGGTGGCCTGCGGCACGGCGCTCTCGGTGCGGCTGGGCGCGCAGGCGCGGGGCCGCGAGCCCGGCCCCGACGAGATCGAGCCGGCGACGCGCGGCGCGGTCGAATACGGCAACACCATCGACGGGCCGGACTATCTGCAATCCATCAACATCATCCACGCCACCGGCCGACAGATCGCGCAGTTCTTCGAAACGCATGACATGCTGATCACCGCGACTCTGGCGGAGCCGCCGGCGCGCATCGGCCGCTTCGCCATGAGCAATCCGGATTTCCTCGACTACCGGCTCGGGCCGAACGGCATCATCCGCTATTCGCCATTCACCTCGATCTTCAACATGACGGGGCAGCCGGCGGCCTCGATCCCGCTGCATTGGTCGAAGGAAGGACTGCCGGTCGGCACGCATTTCGCGGCGCGCTTCGGCGACGAAGCGACGCTGCTGAAGCTCGCTACGCAGCTCGAGCAGGCGCAGCCCTGGTTCGGCAAGCGGCCGGTATTGACGCGCGACTAACCCGCCGACCGAGACACGTACCCTCACCCTATCCCTCTACCGCGAAGCGGGAGAGGGATAGGGTGAGGGCGTGTGGCGCCGACGTCGGGGACGTATGCTCATCGTCGTGCCGGCGGTCAGGAACTCCTTGCAGAACTCCGCGAAGGCGGTGGCCATGCGGCGGGGGCGGGCGTCCTTGCGGCGGACGAGGCCGAGCTGGGTCGGGCGGATCTTTTCGGAAACCGGGCGATAGACGAGGCGCATGCCGTCGAGGGCCTGTTCGCTCACCGGGCGCGAATGCATGACGGAGTAGCCATGGCCGTTAGCGACCAGGCCGCGCACCATCTCGAACGACGGCGTCTCATGGGCCACGCGCGGCTGCAGGCCGAGGCCGTAGAACACCGACAGGAAGTAGTCGCGGCTCTGCGGCAGGCCCAGCAGCACCAGCGGCTCGTCCACCAGCTCTTTCAGCGACACGGCAGGACGGCGGGCGAGGCGGTGGCGGGCCGGCAGGATGACGTGGAACGGCACCTCGGCCAACGGCTCGAACGCGAGGTCGGCGCCGAGGTTCAGGTCATAGGTGAGGGCGAGGTCGAAACGGCCGGCGCGCAAGGATGCCAGCAGCGCCTCCGTGTGGTCCTCGTGGAGTCTGACCCGAATCTCGGGGAAACGCGCGGCGAAGGCGGCGAGCAGGCCGGGCATCAGCAGCGATGCGAAGGTGATGAAGCAGCCGACGTCCAGGTCTCCGGCCAGCGCGTCCGCCAACCCGCGGGCGCTTTGTTCGAGATCGTCGGCATGGGCCAGCAGGCTGCGCGCCTCCAGCAGGAGGCGGCGGCCGGCCGGGGTCGGCGACAGACCCTGGGCATGATGGCGGAGGAACAGCTGGAGATCGAAGACGGCCTCGAGATGGGCGATCGCCTCGGAGATCGAGGGCTGCGACACATGGATCGCCCGCGCCGCGGCCGTGACGCTGCCGCGCTCGGCCGCCGCCACGAAATAGCGCAGGTGTTTCAGGGTGAACTGCATCGGAATTTCCGATCCTGTGGCTCGATAATTAATATTTCTCCTTTGCCACGGCCGCAGTCAAGATGGCGCGCGTGAGAGGCAGTCGCAGGCGAGGAGCCGACGGATGATCAGAACGGGCGAGCAATACCGCGAGTCGCTGCGCGACGGCCGGCAGGTCTGGATCAATGGCGAGAAGGTGAAGGACGTCACCACCCACCCGTCCTTCAAGCCGATCGTCGACGTGCGCGCCCGCATATACGACATGGCTCATGACGCCAAGACGAAGGACGTCATGGCCTATGTCGACAAGGACAGCAACGAGCCCTGCTGCATCGGCTACAAGCTGCCGCACACGCAGGAGGACTGGCAGGTCAAGCGGCGCGCCGTCGACACCGTGATGGATGACATCGGCGGCGTGGTCATCCGCGTCGGCGACGAGACCATCGGCGAGATGTGGTCGCTCTATGACGGCCGCGACGTGCTCAGCGAGGTCGATCCGCAGTTCGCAGAGAACATCGAGAACCACATCTTCCGCGCCTTGCGCTCCGACACCTTCCACGTCTCCGCCAACACCGATCCCAAGGGCGACCGCTCGAAGCGGCCGCAGGACCAGGATCCGGACATGCTGCTCCACCTGGTGAAGGAGACCGACAAGGGAATCGTCGTGCGCGGCGCCAAGTACGAGACCGCGGCGGCCTATGCCAACCAGGCCTTCGTGAAGCCGACCATCGCCAACTGGGGCGACGAGAAGCTCTCGGACTACGCCCTCGGATTCATCTGCGACATGAACGCACCCGGCGTGAAGCATATCTGCCGCACCGGCTTCGCCGGCCGCGCGCCGGCGCGCGACTATCCGCTCGCCAACCGCTTCGACGAGGTCGATACGCTTGTCATCTTCGACGACGTGCTCGTGCCCTGGGAGAACGTGTTGTTCTACCGGCATACGCGCGCGGCCAGTTTCATCCGGGGCACGCTGCACAGATACAGCGCCTTTCCCTTCGTCCAGCGCATCCAGAAGATCGCGGACATGCTGATCGGCGCCGCGCTCTTCAACGTGCGGCAGACCGGCCTCGACCAGCAGCAGGCCGTGCGCGAGAAGCTGGCGGAGCTGGCCTGCTACCGCGAGACCATCAATGCCCATCTGACGGCGTCCATCGCCCTGGCGCAGAAGAGCCCGGCCGGGCTGCTGATGCCGCATCAATCGCTGCTTTATACTGGCCGCGTGCAGGCCTGCACGAAGCTGCCGGCGATGATGCATCTGGCGCGCGAGCTCTGCGGCGGACAGATCTGCGTGACGCCCGATGCCGCGGCGTTCGAGCATCCGGAGACCAAGGCGCTGCTGGAGAAATACTACAGCGTCAACGAGAACTGGATCGCGGACGACCGGCGCAAGCTGCTGGCCTTCGCCCGCGATCTCCTGAATTCCGACTATGCCGGGCACCGCCTGACGTTCGAGCTGTTCGCGCAGGCGCCGCCCTTCGCGCACCTGAACGCGGTCTACGGCAGCTTCGACTTCACGGAAGCCTTGCGCTTCGTCAAGAAGTCGGCGGGGCTGTCGGATCGCGTGATGCAGAAGAAATCGAACTGAGCGAGACCGCTGCCTAGGGAGCAAAGCGATGATTGCACTTTCCGCCGAGCAGATCGCGCAGTTCCGCGAGCAAGGCTATGTGGTCGTGCGCGGGGCGGTGCCTCCGCCGACGATCAAGCGATTGACCGACGAGATCGACGGCTGGATCGAG
>JBGPEQ010000531.1:0-3336 GCA_041482855.1 Dongiaceae bacterium
AACAGCTCTGTAGTTTTTTTTTTTTGCGGCCCACTATTTTTACCCCACACCGTTTTTTTGTCTATGCACCCACGTCGATCATGCAACTCATAGTCTCGCTCACACGAGAGCATTGAAACGGGGAGACGGACACAAATGACCTTCCGATACCACCGTTCCTACCGCGGCAAGCTGCAGGCCGTGCTCCTGGACTGGGCCGGCACCACCATGGATTTCGGCTGCGTCGCGCCGGCCGTCGTCTTCGTCGAGGTGTTCAAGCGCAAGGGCGTGCCGATCAGCATGGAGGAGGCGCGCGCCCCCATGGGCGCCCACAAGCGCGTGCATATCGAGCGCGTCACCCAGCTCGAGTCCGTGCGCCGGCGCTGGCAGGAAAAGCACGGCCGCCTGCCCAACGACGGCGACGTCGAGGCCATGTTCAAGGAATTCATTCCGCTGCAGCTGCAGTGCCTGTCGGACTATTCGCAGATGATTCCGGGCGCCCTCGACACCGTGAAGGCGCTGCGCAAGCGCGGCTGCAAGATCGGCTCCACCACCGGCTACACGACGGAGATGATGAAGATCAACCTGGCCGACGCCAAGAAGCAGGGCTACGAGCCGGACTCCACCGTCTGCGCCTCCGACGTGCCGCAGGGACGGCCGTATCCCTTCATGTGCCTGCAGAACGTCATCAACCTCGGCGTCTCGCCGGTCGAGGCCTGCGTCAAGATCGACGACACCCGGCCCGGCATCGAGGAGGGCCTCAACGCGGCCATGTGGAGCATCGGCCTGGCCGTTAGCGGCAACGAGATCGGCCTCTCGCTCGCGGATTGGGAGAAGCTGCCGAAGGCGGACCAGGAGCGCCTGCGCCAGGCCGCCTACACCCGCATGTACCAGAGCGGCGCGCACTACGTAGTCGACAGCATCACCGATATCATGCCCTGCATCGACGACATCGAGGCCCGCCTGGCGCGCGGCGAGCGGCCGTAGCGGCCGCCATCGCGCCTATAGGGACCCGCATTCCGACTTGCTTATTGACTCCGCGCCGGGCTTGGTATGAGCTTCTGTCATGCGGGCGGGCAATCCTTCGCCGGCTTAACGGCGGTGCCGCGCTCAACGAAAAAGAGATCCCGGGTGAACGGGGCCGACGAGTCGTTTTCAGGACGGGTGATTTCCAAGGGAGGGAAGACGTGAGAATCAAGCATCGCATTCTGCAGGCCTCGCTAGTTGGCGCTCTGGCGCTCGCCGTCGGCGGCACGGCTTCGGCGGGCGACATCGTGGGCCTGATCACCAAGACGGAAGGCAACCCCTTCTTCGTCAAGATGCGCGAAGGCGCCCAGGAGAAGGCCAAGGAGCTCGGCCTCGAGCTGCGGACCTTCGCCGGCAAATACGACGGCGACAACGAAACCCAGGTCGCGGCGATCGAAAGCCTGATCGCCGCCGGCGCCAAGGGCTTCGCCATCGTGCCGAGCGACTCCTCGGCGATCGTGCCGACGATCAAGCAGGCGCGCGACGCCGGCCTGCTCGTCATCGTGCTCGACACGCCGCTCGACCCGATCGACGCCGCCGACGCCACCTTTGCCACCGACAACTTCAAGGCCGGCCAGCTGATCGGCGCCTGGGCGAAGGGCACCCTCGGCGACAAGGCGGCGAGCGCCAAGATCGCCATGCTCGACCTCTCCGTCAATCAGCCCACTGTCGACTATCTCCGCGACCAGGGCTTCATGAAGGGCTTCGGCATCGACATCAAGGATCCCAAGCGCTACGGCGACGAGGACGATGCGCGCATCTGCGGCCACGAGATGAGCGCCGGCAACGAGGATGGCGGCCGCACCGCCATGGAAAAGCTGCTGCAGAAGTGCCCCGACGTGAACGTGATGTACACGATCAACGAGCCCGCCGCGGCCGGCGGCTGGGAAGCCCTGAAGGCCGCGGGCAAGGACGACGGCAGCGTGCTGGTCATCTCGATCGACGGCGGCTGCCCGGGCGTGAAGAACGTTCAGGCCGGCATCATCGGCGCGACCTCGCAGCAATATCCGCACAAGATGGCGGCGATGGCGCTCGAGGCGATCGCCGAGTACGCCAAGTCGGGCAAGAAGCCGGAGAAGACGCCGGGCCTCGAATTCTACGACACCGGCGCCACCCTCATCACGGACAAGCCGGTCCCGGGCGTCGAGTCGATCGACACGAAGACGGGCCTGGGGCTCTGCTGGGGATGACGTTGCAGCCATCTGCAAGGCATCTGATCTGAACGTCGGAAGAGCGGCCTCGGCCGCTCTTCCTTTCCCCGGTCGCACGGCTTCGGGCGGATTTGGCCGATGACCAGCACGAGCGATGCACCCGGCCAGCGCGGCCCCGCGGACTACGAACGCGCCCCCGCGGATAGTGAAACGACGGTCGCCGTCTTCGAGGAGGAAGAGCGCACGCCGCTGAAGGCGCTCCAGCATTTCCTCCACGAGCATCAGACGGCGGTCCCCTTCATCGTCCTGGTCCTGAGCACCCTGGCCTTCAGCGCCCTGGTCGGCGAAAAGTTCTTCGCGCCGTACAATCTCTCGCTCGTCCTTCAGCAGGTGACGATCATCGGCGTCGTCGGCATTGCCCAGACGCTGATCATCCTCACCGCCGGCATCGACCTGTCGGTCGGCGCCATCATGGTGCTCGCCTCCATCGTCATGGCGAGATCGGCCGTTGTCTGGGGGATACCGGTCGAGATCGCCTTCCCGCTGGGCATCGTCACCGGCGCCTTATGCGGGTTCATCAACGGCGCGCTGGTGGCCTATCTGCGGTTGCCGCCGTTCATCGTCACGCTCGGGACCTGGCTCATCTTCGGCGCACTCGTGCTCTACGTATCGCGCAGCGAGACGATACGACAGCAGGACATCGACGCGACGGCGTCCTTCCTGCAGTTCATGGGAAGCCGCATTCAGATCGGCACGCCCTGGGGCAACGCGCCCCTGACCTACGGCTCGATCCTGATGATCCTGCTGGCGGTGCTCGTCTGGTACGTGCTGAATCGAACCGCTTTCGGCCGCCACATCTACGCCACCGGCGACGACGCCGACGCGGCGCGGCTGGCCGGCATCAACACCGGCCGGACGCTGCTCGCCGTCTACGCCATCGCCGGCCTCATCTGCGCCATCGGCGGCTGGGTGCTGATCGGCCGCATCGGCGCCGCCAGCCCGCTCGCCGGCCAGACCGCCAACCTCGATTCCATCACCGCCGTGGTGATCGGCGGCACCAGCCTCTTCGGCGGCCGCGGCTCGATCGTCGGCACGCTGGTCGGAGCGCTCATCGTGGGCGTGTTCCGAAACGGCCTGGCGCTCTACGGCCTCGACAACCTGTGGCAGGAATTCGCGGTCG